>NZ_FSRT01000004.1 GCF_900143015.1 Fibrobacter sp. UWB11
ATCGAGTGAGGGTCACACCCGTTCCCATCCCGAACACGGAAGTTAAGCCTCAGATCGCCGATGGTACCTGGCCCCCGGGCCCGGGAGAGTAGGTCGCCGCTGGATTCACGCCCCGCTTGCCGAAACACGGCGAGCGGGGCTTTTTCTTTTTATACAGCACGTGGCGCTTCCCCGGGAATTCCCGTTCCCGCGCTGTCACCCCGGACTTGTTCCGGGGCCACCCTGCACGGTTCCCCTTGCATACACGGTTTCAGTCGCAATTTTGTATATTCCGTACAAATGTCTAAAATCTCCGCATACATCCTGTTCCTCTCCCTTTTCCTCCTTGCGGCCTGCGACAGCGCGAAGAAGGAATTCGAGACATTGAAAGAGGGTGAAATACTCCTCGATATCAATACAGAAGAGTACTCATTGAATGGAACGGTTCTCGGTAAGACTGCTACCGATATTTCCGTTATTGATGATGTCATTGACAAGCCTCTTTACAAAGAATTGTGTGACACAAGAGGAAAGTTTTTGGAAGAAGCTTTAGGGAATGGTGAGTCTATAGATATATTTGAATTAGCCAAGTTACATGTTGATGATAACCTTTCCTACGTAGATTTTTATAAAGCCTTATCTTCAATGTACTTCTGTGGATATTCTGATTTCAACATTGCGATTGGGACTAATTATAAGGATGTTTTTCAATTAAGTATTCCTAGAACCGATTATATGTGGTGTGGCCTTGTTATTCAGCGAATGAAAGGTCTAAGATATAAGTACTTGCGTAACCGTCAAAAGTTATCGCTCTCTGAAATGTCTGAGATAGATGTTGAGGATAGAGAGTGCGTTGAAGAATATAAAGGTCTTGATTTGCTATTGTCGTTTTACCGTAAAGATGATGGCATCGCCTATGTTGTCAGTTTGAATGAAACTTTTTTCAATAAGGGTAGCCGGTTTGATGGCTATAACTTCTATACATTTAACAACGATGCTGATTTGTGGAAATTTATAGAAGATATCCGTTCGAAAGTGGATCGTCAAATTGGAAATATGCCAGGTAAAAAAGAGGATAAAGTTTTAAGACTACTTGCTAATGCTCATGGTCCAAATAAAGTAATGTTAGTTTTTCAAAAAGACGTGCTGATGAAAGATATTGCCCCCATAGTCAAAAAACTAAATACTTACGGGTATAGATTTGCTTTTGATTTGGATTAAAACCGCGCCGTTATGCGGACCTGCAATATTTGGACTTTGAATATTCCAATTTACCACATTGATAAACTGTCCAAGAAACATTCTGTTTTGTAGTTTATCCTTATCGTTCATGATTATACATTATGAAACGTAGACGAGCGATGTTGCTTGCCTAGGGTGTGAGGATAAGAACATGGAAAACAATGAAATCGAAATCAAGAAAGTTGGGCCAATTGTCGAGACCGTATGGGGTGTTCTTCTGTTGGTGTCTAGCTTTGCGCTGATTTTTATTGGCGGTTGAAAAATGATTAATATTTAAAGAGAGTCCGTTGTTGTTGGAAACGGGCTTTTTTTTTATTGGCATTTTGTAAATGCAAAAAAGGCGGCCATGAGGGTCGCCCATGTTTTTTAATGTCTGCCGAAGCGGCGAGTTTTGCGGAATGGCTTGTCGCCAAAGCTACGTTCATCGCGGTCCTTGCGGAAGGGTTTGTCATCGAACTTGCCCGGCTTGCGGTCTGCGAATTCGCGTTCACGGCGTACTTTGCGGTTTTCGAACGGCTTGTCACCAAAGCGGTCGCCACCTTCGCGATTCTTGCGGAATCCACCACGGCGTTCATCGTCGCGGAAGCCTCCCTTGCGGTCGCGATGGAAGCTGCGGCGTTCTTCGCGGCTGGCATGCGGTCTTGTACCTGGTGCGGGACCCTCGGGCGGTTCGTCGGTCATCACGCGGAAGCGGGCGTCGTTGCCGCGAATGGTCATTTCAGACAAAATGTCGAGAACGTCTTGCGGAAGCGTGTTCGGGAGTTCAACGGTACTAAACTTGTCAAAGAGCTTGATGCGGCCGATGTTGCTGCTGTTGATGTTCGCTTCGCCAGCGATTGCTCCCACGATGTCGCGCGGGGTCACATGGTCGATGCGGCCAACGCCCAGGTAATAGCGCAAGAAGCCTTCTTCGACGCCGTTCAGGCCTTCCTTGCGTTCCTTACGCATGCGCTTCTGTTCTTCGCTATTGAGGCCGAAATCTTCGCCATTGCCGAGGAAGTCTCTGCCTGTGCGGACCTTTTCGCGGCGTTCCTTCGGAGCTTCGAGCGGCGGGAGGTTCGGGAAGAGCGGCTGCTTTTTCTGGTACATCTTGATGACGGCGGCAGCGATGTCTTCGGCAGTCATTTCGTTGACGGAGCCATCTTCAAGGGCGACGCCATCCTTCATGTTGCAGCCTTCGGCGACGAGCGTGCGGACAAGTTCCTTGAACTGGTCGAGTTCACCGTAGCTTACGACACTCTTGACTTTAGCCTTGAATGCTTCGACGCGCTTCTTGCTAATTTGTTCGGAAGTCGGCATTTCCATCACGTCAATCGGTTGGCGTGTAGCCTTCTCGATGGTCTTGAGCATGCGCTTTTCGCGCGGTGTGATGAACAAGATGGCGTTACCGCTGCGGCCTGCACGGCCTGTACGGCCGATGCGGTGCACGTAGGATTCCGTGTCGTACGGAATGTCGTAATTTACAACAAGTGAAATGCGATCCACGTCGATACCGCGGGCGGCGACGTCTGTCGCGACGACGATATCGAGCTTGCCCATTCTCAAACGGTTGATTGTACGTTCGCGCATGGACTGGGCGAGGTCTCCGTTGAGCGGGGCTACGTTGAATCCGCGGCTTTCGAGCTTCTCGGCGACTTCTGTGGTGTTCTGCTTGGTGCGCACGAAAATCAAGACGCCGTCAAATTCTTCGCCTTCGAGGACGCGGGCGAGCGCTTCGATCTTGTGTTCGTTTTTTACGAGCAAGTAGCGCTGGCAGATGTTTTCGACTGTGGTTGTCTTGCCTTCGATGCGGGCTTCTTCGTATTCGCCCAAGTGCTGGTCGATAATTTTTTTCACGCTGTCCGGCATGGTAGCGCTGAAAAGTGCGCGCTGAGCATCGGCGGGAATTTCCTTGAGGATGGTTTCAACGTCTTCCATGAAGCCCATGTCGAGCATTTCGTCGGCTTCGTCGAGGACTATTGCCTTGACCGCTCCGAGCGAGATGGAACCGCGCTTGATGTGGTCTATCAAACGTCCCGGCGTGGCAACGATGATGTTTGCCTTGCGCTTGAGGGCTCTCAACTGGATGGAAATATCCTGACCGCCATAAACCGGGACAACGCTTATGTTCGGCATCTTGACGGCGTATTGCTGGATGGCGTCCGAAACTTGGATGGCGAGTTCACGTGTCGGCGTGAGCACGAGCATGGACGTTTCGCGTCCGTTGAAGTTGATGCGCGAAAGGAGCGGGAGCGAGAATGCTGCTGTCTTGCCGGTACCTGTCTGTGCTGTTCCGAGAAGGTTTGCACCCTGCAAAAGCGCCGGGATGGCCTTAGCCTGGATGGGCGAGGGCGTTTCGTAACCGGCGAGCTTGACCGCTTCAAGAACTTCCGGAGAGAGACCGAGATCGTCGAACGTCACCAAGGATTCGTCACCGACATCTTCTTCGTCTGCGGAGTCTTCATTTAAGGTTGCCGAGCTAGTCGGTGCGTCGGTTGCTTCTTCTGCGATTGTGTCATCTTCGGCTTGAATGGGCTTCTCTTTTGCGACATCACTTGTCGCTTCATCATCGTCGATAAATTCGACCTTTTCGCCTTCGCAAATCTTGGATTCTGCGCCAGCTTTGAGAACTTCGCCATTATCATCGACGATAACGCCGTTGGGATTGGTAGCGAGGAAAGCCGCTTCGTCGGCCTGGTCTTCGTCTGCTCCGCCTGCGATAGCGTTCAAGAACGCATCGGCTTCGAGATTCATGTTGGAATTGTTGTCTGGGTACAGATCTTCCGTATTGCTAGAAATATTTTCTGCCATAAGTCACCTTCGGGATCCGTAAACTTCATCTGCAGCGTTTGCCGCGTCATCACATTGCTCTGTCGAGCATTCAATAAGCCCCGAAGTGCACTCGCACTTATAAACCTGAAGTCTGTTGGGTCCCCTAATTTGTGCGCCAAATGTAGAAAATAAAGATTTGAAATCAAAGGTTTTTAAAAGGCCGCTCTCTGAAATAAGTAAAATGGAATTTATGCTGCCATTAGTAGTGTAATTTATGGGATGGGTTCATTGCTTATAAAAAGTAATTTGTGCAAGGTTTTCTATAAAAGGGAGTAAAAGATTGTTGGAAATGGTTAATGAACATAGACATTTTAAATGAATTATACTATATTATGCAAACCTCGGAGAGATGCCAGAGTGGTCGAATGGGCCGGTCTCGAAATCCGGAGTCTGTCACAGGACCGAGGGTTCGAATCCCTCTCTCTCCTTTGAAACGAAAAGCGAAGCCGTAAGGCTTCGCTTTTTGTTTCAAGTGAAATAATGGGTGGATGAGAACCCTCGCAGAGGGTTCGACAAACTCGCCGAGAGCGAAGCGAACGCAGGCGAGTTTGAGATTACGGCCTCTGGCCGTAACCCGTAGGGCAAGACGTGAAACGAAGTGAACGTCTTGTCTAATCCCTCTCTCGTATTGAGAGAAGGGAGAATGATCGGGTTGTCCCATCCCTCTCTCTCCTTTTTGTTTCAACAGAATGGAAGCGGATGAGAACCCTCGCAGAGGGTTCGATAGACCGCGCGAGAGCGAAGCTAAAAACCAAAAAAATTTTCGAAAAATCATTTTTTCCTTGCTCGTCGCGGTCTTTTTCCGAAATTTTAAAGAAAATTTATACGAAAAAGTGGTGATTTTTAGCACTTTTTTGGTCAAAAAATGAATTTGTGTAATAAAAATGTATTCTTTTGAAAAAAATATGCTATATTTCTTACGTGAACGTATCAGAGGGGAGCTTTGATCTGTTTGCGAATATGCAAACGCAAATCCGCTTTTAAACGAAATAAACATCACGAGACAAGGAACCGTAAATACGGTTTTGGTGTATTTGGAGTTTATTCAAAAAGTCTCTCATTCCAACTCGTAAATTACTGTCGCCCTCCAATCGAGGGCGACTTCCCGTTTATAGGGTGCTCAATATAGAAGCGGTGCTTGTCTTTCTCGTCATTGCGAGGAGCGTAGCGACGCGGCAATCTCTAATTGAATTTTTGACTGCTGGATAAATAGAGTAGGGAGGGGCTTCTCAGAGAATCTTTTTATGCCCTGTGTCGCGGTTGGCTTGTGGGTACAAAAAAAGCCCAACCTTGCGGTTGAGCTTTTTATACCCCCAAGCGGTTTCGAACCGCTGTTGCGGGAATGAAAATCCCGAGTCCTGGGCCACTAGACGATAGGGGCGTTTTGTGTGGAGACAAATATAGGATTTTATAGAATAATGTCAAGGGTGGCTGATTAAATTTTTTTTGAGAAGGGGCGTTGATCTTTTTAAACCCTGTGTTGCGGTTGGCTTGGGAGTACAAAAAAAGAACTTGTCTTCCGACAAGTCCTTTTTATACCCTGTGTTGCGGTTTGCTCGAGGGTAACGAAAAAGGCTTGCTAAAAAGCAAGCCTTTTCCTTATACCCCCAAGCGGTTTCGAACCGCTGTTGCGGGAATGAAAATCCCGAGTCCTGGGCCACTAGACGATAGGGGCGTTTTAGTGTGCGCCAAATATAGGATTTTGTAGAATTATGTCAAGGGTGTTTGTTTGATTTTTTTATTTTTCTCCCGTGATTTTGAAAAAAAGGCTGAAAAAGAATCTTTGGTGGTGCATTTTGCGCTTTTTGCCTGTGGCGCTCTTGGCGAGTGCTGCTGACGCTGCGTTGCTTTGGGGGATTCGCTCGTTTATGGGGATTCTTCAAGGTGAAACCGTATTTTCGCTTGCGCAATGGTTGGCGCTGATGGTCGTTCTTTCAGTGCTCCGTTTTGTGTTTTTCCTCTTGAAAATGAATGTTTCTGAAAAATGGCTTTTCGGAACAGGCGCTTATGTAATGGCTTGGTTCTTGCGGACTCTTCGGTCGCTTTCGCCGCGAGTGTTCCATACGCCGGAGGGGGATGCTAAGGTTGAGGCTGCTTATGAATCGACTCTAGTGTTGCAGTCCAATGGAGGTGTGTTTTTCCAAGCTGTTCAGGCCGTACTCCAATTGCTTGTGTTTTTGCCGGTTTTGCTCTATATCTCCTGGCCGCTTACGTTGTTCCTCTTTGTTGTCGTTGTACCTCTTGTGAGCTGGATGCAACGATGCTTGCATAAGATGGGACCTGCAGAAGAAGGTGTTTTGACGGAACGCTCGAATTTTCGTGGCTCGCTTTATCTTGCTCGTAAAATTTTCCATCGTTGGAGTTCTCGGTTCGAACGTAAGGAAGTTTCAAATAATCTGGTAAATCAGTTGCGTGATCTTCGGGATGATGGCCTAGAAGTATCGTTCCGTAAGGGAACTTTATCGCTGGTGATGGAATCGGTATCGGTTCTCGCGATGATTTTTGTGCTTGCCTTCTGTGCGCTTTTGATTTCGGAAGGCTGGATGGATGGGACGGGGCTTGTTTTGTTCTGCTCGGCCGTCCTCCTTTGTTATAAACCTGTGAAAGAATGTGCACGTGTGATGCCGCAGGCTCGTTCGGCGATGAGTGCGCTTCATGTTTTGGAAAGTTTCGAAGCGTTGCCTTCGAAAAAATCGGATTCTAGTTCGGTGAATTTCTGCTGCTCGCCAGATACCGAAAATTTGGAAATTGTCCATGGCGATTTTTCGTACGAAGGTGCTTTTGAAACACTGTTCAGCAATTTCTCTCTCTGCTGGAATACGAAAAAGCCTGTACTTGTACGTGGTCGCAATGGTGTGGGTAAATCGACGTTGTTGCGCTTGCTTGCTGGCCTAGAAGACTGGGATCATGGTAAAATTACTTGTTCTTTGCCTTTCAAAAATAATGTATTCTTTGTTGCGCAGGACTTGGAATTGCCTCCGCTTCACTTGTTGAAAAAACTTCTTGCACAAACAAATTCTGTTGCGGTTGTCGAATTTGCCCGTGCTGCCCGTGTTGATAAGATTATAGATAAAGAAGGAATGTCGGGCGGTGAACGTGCTCGTGTTGCTTTGGCCTGGGCACTTGCTTCTGATTGTGCTATGGTCTTGCTTGATGAACCTTTTGCGTCAGTTGCACTTGTAGACCGCGAACCTCTTTTGACGGCATTCCTCGATACGGCGGAACTTTTGCATAAATGGGTTGTCCTTGTAAGTCACGATGTTTTGACTCGTGAATTAGAACAACGTTTTGAAATCGTGGAGATGGATCATGCCTAGTGCAAAGCATGCTGTTTCAACGTTTATGTATCGTTTTCGCGGATATATTTTGGGGGTGATTGCTATTGCTTTGGTATGTGCCCCTCCGAGTTTTTTTTCGGAACAATTCTGTATAAATGATTGTATCGTGGGCGTTTTTGTTGCGTCCCTGCTATATGTGGCAAGTGCTCTATTGCGTGTTCGGAGTCGGCAGTTTATTGGCGAACATACTCGCGGTTACGTTCATGATGCAGATGCTCTGGTGACTTGCGGCCCTTATGCTTGGGTCAGGCATCCGCTTTATATAT
Source organism: Fibrobacter sp. UWB11 (assembly GCF_900143015.1). Classification (NCBI taxonomy): domain Bacteria; kingdom Pseudomonadati; phylum Fibrobacterota; class Fibrobacteria; order Fibrobacterales; family Fibrobacteraceae; genus Fibrobacter; species Fibrobacter sp. UWB11. The sequence continues at coordinate 7,637 of NZ_FSRT01000004.1, forward strand.
CCAATACCGGCTTTGCTCTTGGTGTTGCGTTTTTTCATTTGGGCGCATCGCTTTGGACTGTTCCGTTCATGGTTGTCGTTATTGCGTTTGAAGTTTTTCTTTCTCGAATTGAAGACCGTTTTTTGGAACAGAAATTTGGCGATGTGTGGCGTGCTTGGGCATTGAAAACCCCTGCGATGTTGCCTCGCTTGAGTGTTTCGCGTGCTTTTTCTTGTGATTCAGTGCACGTTCCTCCGCAAAGAACCTTTTGGCAGGCTTTTTTTGCGGATTCCTCTACTTGGTTGTGGCTTTTGTTTTGTAATTTGTTACTTGTATTGAGAAAATTGGCGGCTTTCTATGTTTAAGGTAATGGACATTGCGCGTGAAGCTTTAGGGTCTGTAGCTAAAGTTGCAGCCAAGGTTCCTGTTATAGAAAACAAGTACCATGTGAAAGACCGCTTGCGTGGCCCGTGGCCTAAAGGTCCGTTCCTTTGGATGCATGGTGCAAGCCTAGGCGAATGTAAGATGCTTCTGAATGTGGCGAAGTATCTCAAGGAAGATTTGCCGAATTGTCCGCGTCTTTTGGTGACGACGCAAAAAGTCGAAGTGCTTTCGTATATCAAGGAATCGGGTGCTGATGTTGCGGCGTGTATAGCGCCTGCAGATACGCCTACGACGATGAAATACTTTATTTCGTCTGTGAAACCGCTTGGACTTATCCTTGCCGAAAATGAACTTTGGCCCGGTTATCTCTCTTCGATGTTGCAAATTTCGATGCGCCCTTCCGTGGCCGTTATTTCGGGTCGTTTCCATAGGGCGATTCCTGGAATGGACTATTCGGCGATTGGCTTTGCGAGTATGCAAACCGGATCTGACCTTTCGCGCTTTTTTAGCGTCTCTGCGCGTGCGAACAATTCGCGCATGATGATTGGCGGTGACTGGAAACTTTTGCCGTGGGTGCGCTCTGGCGAAAACGTTTCGGCTCCTGAAAATCCGACTGTCGATACATCGTTTATCTCGATGCATATTCAGGAATGGGCAAGCGTTTACCGCATGATTGAATCGTCAATTAAGCGTCAGGAAGCGGTGGTGCTTGTACCGCGTCGTCTTTCTGAAGTGGCCGATTTTCGCAAGTCGTTGTTGAATCAGGAAATTATCGTTGTTGACTGGCCTAAAGTGCAAAAGGGAGCCGTATCCATCGTTTCGCAGTTTGGCGTGACGAAAGATGTTTTTGCGGTTTCTAAGTCAGCTGTTGTGGGCGGCTCATTTGCGCGTGGCCTTGGAGTCCATGATTTTTGGGAACCTCTCCAACGGGGCGTTGCCACTTGCGTGGGGCCGTATGCAGAAGGGCAAAAGGAAACGGTCGCGACACTTGTTCGTGAAGGCATTATAGCTCAGTTGCAATCGACGGATGGATTCTCTCAACGGAATAAGCCCGATGTTCGCTTGGTACAGACTTTTCTTGCTCACGAAAGTGCGAAAATTAGCGACTCGTACCAGCAATTGATTGAATTTTTGAAAAATTTGTTAAAGTAAATTAGGTGAAGTATGAAAAAACTCGTTTTGGCTACCCCTCGTGGATTCTGCGCTGGAGTGGACCGCGCTATCCATGTCGTTGAAAAAGCAGTCGAAAAGTTTGGTACGCCGATATATGTGCGTCACGAAATCGTGCATAATAAGTTTGTTGTAGAAACGCTCAAAAGCAAGGGTGTTGTTTTTGTCGATGAACTTGATCAGGTGCCGGAAGGTTCCGTGGTGATTTTCTCGGCTCATGGTGTTGCCGAAAGCATTTATGAAGAAGCCGAGGCACGTCATTTGAAGGTACTCGATGCTAGCTGCCCTCTGGTGCTCAAGGTTCACTTTAGTGCCAAACGTCATTTCAATGCCGGCCGCCATATTATTTTGATTGGACACGCTGGACATGCCGAAGTGATTGGAACTCTTGGACAGCTCCCGGAAGGTGCTATTACGCTTATTCGTAACGAAGCTGATGCTGAAACGGTGCAGGTGCCAGAAGGCAAGGAACTCGCCTACATTACGCAAACGACGCTCTCTGTGGCTGAAACGCGCAAGATTATTGATGCGCTCAAGAAACGCTTCCCGAATATTATTGGTCCTGAAGCGGGTGATCTCTGCTATGCAACGGGTAACCGTCAGGCTGCGGTCCTGGCACTCTGCTCTGAGGTCGATATGCTTTTGGTCGTCGGGGCAAAGAACTCGTCTAATTCGTCGCGCTTGATGGAACTGGGGCTTGAACAGGGCCTCCCGAGCCATCTGATTGCTGATGTAAACGACCTGGATTCGTCATGGTTCGATGGAATTGAAACGGTCGGACTTTCGAGCGGGGCTAGCGCACCGGAAGTGCTGGTTCAGGGTGTTGTCGATTGGCTGAAAGAAAAATTTGGGCCCATTGAAGTCCGAAATCTTGTAAAATTAGTGGAAAATACCAAGTTTAATTTGCCAAAGGCACTGCAAGATTAAACTTTAGCCTTGACAATTTTGAAATTTTTAGCTAAAATTGCTGCCTGTAAAAACAACGGAGTTTAATATGAGCCGCATTTGTGAAGTCACCGGCAAAGCCGGTCTCGTGGGCAACATGGTTTCCCACTCTAATCGTAAGAAGTTGATCAAGCAGCTTCCGAACCTCCAGAAGAAGCGCTTCTACATTCCTGAAGAAGACCGCTGGGTGACCCTCCGCGTTAGCGCTGCTGGTCTCCGCACGATCAGCAAGCTTGGCATCCAGGCTGTTGCTCAGGAACTCGGAATCTAATTTTTTAGATTAAAGGTTTGACGAAAGCCGCTATGCTCTGCATGGCGGTCTTTTGTGTATTTATTGACGTTGGCTTTGTCACCCCGCACTTGTTGCGGGGTCGCCTTTTTTATACAAAAAAGCCCCGGTGCTGAAACCGAGGCGGAGTTTGTAAAGAGGAGATTCCCGGTCAAGCCGGGAATGACAAGTACTGTCTACTTCCTGATAAACTGCGGGACGCCTTTGTACTTGGCCATGGCCTGCATGATGCTCCCCATTTCCCATTCCTTTTCTTTAAGGCGGCGGCGGAGGAGGGCTACGAACACTTCCATGAGCATTTCGCAGTCGTACACGGAGCGGTGCATCTTTTCTTCATCGATGGTCATCGAGATTTCACCGCGCTTCATGAACATGTTGGCCATGAAACCGAGCTTGTGGTTTGCGAGTTCCGGCATGATGGTTTTGGAAATGGCGAGGCTATCGACGACGGGGTTGCCTGGTGTGAACTGCGGGTTCTGTTCGTAGGCGGTACGCAAGAAGCTCGCATCGAAGTTTGCGTTGTGAGCGAGCAAGATGGAGCCCGGGCCGCAGAATGCGGTGAACTGCTTGAGCGCTTCGCCGACCGGAGGTGCGTTTTCGACCATCTTGTCGGTAATGTGGTTCACGTTCGTAGCTTCGGCGGGAATGAGCATGTTGGGCTTTACCAGCGTGTCAAATTCCGAGATGAGCTTCGGGACTACGCGACCGTTTTTCACTTCTACAGTGAACTTTACGGCGCCAATTTCAATGATTTCGTCTTTGCGGTTAACAAGACCAGTCGTTTCTAAGTCGAATGCGACGAATTTTGGAGGTAATGCGATCACGGCTGTGTTTCCTTATTTTGAATATTTTCGGGCAAAAGATACTTAATTTCGATGTCAATAGCTGTCAACGGGAGCGGAATTATGAAATTATCCCACCCGTTCAGTCGAAAATGCCTGCCGTACTTGATGCAAAAAAGCCAGAGGGGGCGCTCGCTTGCCTTGGAAAGCCAAAGCGAGCCAGGTTTCACCTGGAGTGCCGGCCCGTGCGGGCCGTCGAGCGCCATGCCGACAAAGCGGCCTTCTTTGAGCGACTTGAGTAGGTGGCGGACGTTTGTTGCCCCGTGTGTGTCGGAACCGCGCGTGACTTCGTAGTGGAGTTGCTTGGCCGCTTGGGCGAAGAATTCCCCGTCACTAGATTCCGAGACGAGAATGTGGACGTTCTTGTCCTTGAAGGCTGCGCAGCTTGCGAGCAGGTCCTTGTGCCACAGTCCGAGGATGCCGGGCCGGAAGTCTTCTGGGACGCGAAGGCGGATGCGGAGACTCCTCATCCAGAGGGCGCCGAGCGTCGCAAGTAGTTTGGTCTTAATCGAGGGCTGTTTCACGCGTAAAAAATAGGTAATGGAGGGGGTCTAAACAATGAAAATGAATTTTTTTTGACTTTTTTTACTTTGCCCCCTTGTATAAGTTCAAATAAATACTTATATTGCGTCTGCAATTATGGCGACGTACCCAAGTTGGTAAGGGGCGAGTCTGCAAAACTCTTATTCGGCGGTTCGAGTCCGCCCGTTGCCTCTGAAAAACCCTTCTGTGAAAGCAGAAGGGCTTTTTGTTTGTTCTTGTTTGTTTTCGCGGGAGTCGCGCATTCGGTAAAAAATACCTGCGTGCTCAAATAAAAATGCCCGCGCACTTAACGTGGCGGGCTGTGAAACTTATTCTGCCGGCGGAAGCGGATTCTTGCGGGGACGGCCGCGAGGACGCTTGACAGGCATTTCGGCGGCAGCTTCCGGGTGCAGAGCCTTGTTCTTTGCCATGAGCGCTTCGCGAATCTTTTTGGCGCGCTCTTCGATGCGCTGGCGTGCGAGGTCTGCTGCAGAGACGATTACGGTTTTTGGCTTGTCGCCCGGTTTAACTCCGAACGAGCCCTTGAGGACGCGTCCAGAAGGTGGTTTGGGCGGTTCTGAAATGACGCTCTTGAGCACTCGTTTGGGCGGTTCTGTGGGCGTTGCTTGCACGGGGGCTTTCTTGACTTCGGCATCTTCGCTCTTCGGTGCATTGGCGTGAATCTTCTTTAGGATGCTCTTGATTTCGGCATCGTTTTCAGATTCTTGAGACTTGGAAGAGTCGGCCTTGTTGTATTTGGCCGCAAGCGAATTGAACTTGGCTTTTTCGTTTTGCTCTTTGAGCTTTTGGCGTTCTCGCTTGGACGGGCGTTTTGCGCCGTTGTGCTTTTTACCGATAAATTTTTTCTCTTTGCTTTCCGAGTTTTTGATGATTTCTTCATCGGAAAGACCACGCAGTTCGGGCGGAACTTCAGTGATTTGAAGAGCCTCTTTTCTAGTGGAATCAGTCATGATTTCTGGGTCTTTAAGCGGTTTTTAGCTTTGTCAAGGTTTTTTTTGCACTTTTTTTGCAAAAAATCTGAGAAAAATTTAAAAAAATTTAAAAAAAATGCTTGTCAAGGTCTAGAAAAAAAATTCTTTATGGACTATTTTTGGTGTACATGCTTCGGTTTACACAAGAAATATCTCTCGCTTTGCGCTCTATCGCTAATGAAGAAGAGTCGCATGAAATGTCTAAGAAGGCTAGGGAGCAATTTGAATTTCTCGGAATCAGATTGGTTCCCCGTCGTGAAGTCACGTACCCGATTTTCGACAAGTACCCGCCAAAGGACGGGGACGAACTCGTATCGAGGGTTGAGGACATGTGGGCACAGCCGTATAGGGAATTCCAGTACGCGGCTTGTGACTACCTGTTCCGTCATCGTGTGCTTCTCGGTGGCCAGCATTTGAATTTTTTGAAAAAGCTCATCAAGACTAGGGCTTGGCGCGACACTGTTGATACCCTCGCTTCTTGCGTTTTGGGTGACTTGGCGCTCCGTTTGCCTGCGCTGCGTACAAAAATTGCATCCTGGATCCGTGACCCGAATATCTGGGTTCGCCGTAGTGCGATCATCTTCCAGGTGCAGTACAAGGACCGCACGGATTGGCCGCTTTTGCGCCAGTTCTGCCTCACTTGCGCGAAGGACGACGACTATTACATTCGCAATGGCATTGGTCGTGCTCTTTCGGAATACGCACGAATTAATCCGACGGAAGTACGTCGCTTTGTCCAAGACAACGCGTTTGCTGAACAAACGGCTCAGGAAATTCTCCGCCTCATTTAAGTGTGGTATTGACGGGGTAATCGCAAAAATTTGCGAATTTCCGGCTTTTAAAGACTCTCGAAAGAGGGTCTTTTTTTTGTGTATTGTCATGCCCGCCACCGAGCGGGCATCTCCCTTATTTACTTTTCTTTTCGGCTTTCGTTTTTTCCTTTAGCGGAAAGGCGAACTTGCCTTGAAGGACGCAACCTTTTGCCCCCGGGTCACATTCCTGTTTGCGTTTTTCGCAAAACGTCTCGTTGAGGTATTTACATTCCCAGCTCATAAGAATCTCCTTCTTTAAGTGAGTTTGTCATGCCCCACGTTGATGGGGCATCTCCTTTAATTTAAACAAAAAGCGGGCAAATAAGTCTATAATTTTGAGCTGAAAATGGTCTAATTAAAATGTATATTGCTTGTAAATGAAGAAAAAACAAGCGAAAAAATCGTACAAAGCGAAAAGTCTAGTGGGTGTTTGCCTTTTTTTAATACCTGCACTTTTTGTGTTTGTTGTGTTCGGAGTTCAAGTTGGTTACGATTTTATTGTAAATGATTTTGACGACATTAGAGAACATTTATCTATATGGTTCATTGTCGTGTATTATGTTTTTATTGGTTTTATACTCTTTTTGATTTTGAACCTTAACCCGGTAAGGATAAATATTGATGGTGATGAAATTGAGTTTGTCTATGTTTGCCGGAATAAAATCCGCGTGAATATTGATGATGTAAAAGTGCTGAGCTATGTGGACTATGGAAAAACGTGGTATGCCATAGTGCATGTGCGCATGCGATTGATGCGTATTTCTTCAGCGGAATTCCCGGCTTTGAAATTTTTGTTTGAAAAAACTTAAAACGCTCGCCTTAATCAAAGTGGCACTACTAGCGTAGTGCGTTTTGTGACGGCTCGGTTATGAAAACAAGCTTGCTTGTTTTCACAACACTCGCCTTAGTCGAAATTGAGACTTCTGCGGTAGGGGGTGAAACCGGCGTTTTTGATGAACGTTTCGGCTTGCTCGATGGTCGTGAGCCCGTGGTTCTTAAGCACGTTCTCTTCGATGACGATGCTGTTGATGTCATCGGCGCCAGCGTGCAGCCCGAGTTCACCGAGCGAAAGTCCCATGCCAAGCAGCGAAACTTCAATGTGTGGGACGTTGTCGAGGTACAGGCGGCTGAGCGCGAGCAACTTGAGGTATTCGTCGCCGCGCACATGGCGGATGGGGAACTTGTCGGTCTGCGGCTGGAACGTCCAGACGACAAAGCTCTTGAATCCGCCCGCGATGTCCTGCGTTTTGCGCACGTATTCCAAATGTTCTATGACTTCTTCGGCGGTTTCTGCACTGCCAATGACGATGTTCGCGCTGCCGGGGAGGCCTTTCTTGTGGCAGGCGGCAAGTGTGTCGCACCACTGCTGCGCGGGGAGCTTCTTGGGGCTCAGAATTTGACGCATGCGGTCAGAGAGAATCTCGGCGCCTGCGCCTGGAACGGAACTGAGGCCTGCATCCTTGAAAATGTCAAGCAGTTCGTCGAGCGTTATCCCGTTGAATTCCGCGATGCGGACAAGTTCAACCGGCGAGAATCCGCGCACCTTAATGCCCAATTCTTGCGTGAGCATCTTGAGAACGTCAGTGTAATAGTTGAGCGGAATTTCCTTGTTGACGCCACCTTGCAGAAAAATCTGGTCGGCACCCTTTGCCTTGGCTTCGAGAGTCTTTTGGCGGATTTCGTCTAAACTCAAGACATATGCTTCGGGGCTGTGGGCACTTCGGCAAAAACTGCAAAAACTGCAAGTCACTTCGCAGACGTTCGTGTAGTTCACGATGCGAAATGCGGTATAACCCACGCGGTTTCCGGGGAGTTTTGCTTGGCGCACGGTATCGGCCGCCTCGACGACTTCTGTCCATGGCACGTTTCTCAAAATTTCGAGACCTTCCACTGGTGTCAATCGTTCTTGATCAATAGCTTTTTTTAGCAAAGAATTCATTACATTGAATAATAGCAAAGTTTTGTATTTTTAAGTTGTAAGGAGGATACATTAACATGTTCAAAAAAATCGTTCTTGCGGGTACTCTCGCAACGGTTTCGTCTTTTGCCACTTGGGACTTGTTCCCGGTTCGTGAAAACCATAAGGGCCAGGTTAAAATCGGAGCATCTTTCTCTACGTATGAATTCGAAGACCGTGATTTCGGTGCTTTCGATGTTTATGCCGGTTTGCGAAGCTCTATATACCCCGGTTGGGAAATCGCGTTCAATGTTCCTTATCGCGTGTTTACGCACGAAAAGGGCTACGATGCGGAAATGGATGGTGTTGGGAATATCGGTTTTTCGACACGTTATCAATTTATCCCTTTTATGAACGCTTTTTTTGATGTGTCTCTCCCTGTTGGTGACAAGTCCTATAACGAGGATGACGATTGGAACTTCGATGTTGGTTTGCAATATTCCACGCAATTTAACGCATTGCTTAACTTCGGTTCTCAGCTTGGGTTCAATTTTGCGACTAAAGGCGAAAATGAAGAAGCTCCCATATCAATGAAAACAGCTGTAGAACTTGATTTTAAAATTATTCCAGAAGAATTTACTGCATACGTTGGCTTGGATTTTAATCTATTTCTGGGTAGATTTACAGATCATGGTTACCAATATTCCCATGATGGAGGGGGTGTCTATCTAGGGCCCTATGCCGGTGTTACCTATAACTTTGAACAACTGGACATGCTTTCTGTTGATGCCTCGCTGCGATTCGGTAAATGTATCAACATGCATGATTACCCCGATAACCTTCTAATCGTTAATTTGGCTTTTTTACTCGATTTTTAAATGCTTGTTTTTCATTCGCGCCATTGACTAATTATCCATGATACTGTGTTTGTGCTTTGTGACTTGACTCACAAACGAAGATATATTATAAGTGGGTTTAGTTAGGAAGAACACTGGTGTGTTCATGCTTGGTTTTGTGTAGCCACGCAGTTACGTGGTGTATCTCCTTGCGTGTATCAAATCAGTTTGGAGGACTTGTCCCATCGGGAAAAAGAGTTAGGAATGATACAACAGGAGAACAAGTATGAAATATCTTGGTATGAAGTGTGCTGCGCTGGCACTTGCTTTTGCGGCATCGGCTCAGGCTTTTACGCTTACGGGTAAAGTAAGTGACGAAAGCGGCAAGGCCATTGAAAAGGCCTCTGTAGAACTTTTGAAGGAAGGTCTCAAGACGACGACCGATTCAAAGGGTGAATTTAAGCTTGCTAAGGAAACGATTGGCATTCACGCTGTGCGTCCGAGGCTCGGTTATGTGAGCGTGATGAACGGCGTACTTTCTTACTCTCAGAGTACAAATGAACCCGTCCGCGTGCAAGTTTTTGATGCCGTAGGTACCCGTGTCTTGAACGAAACCGTTTACGGCTCGGGCACTTTAGATATGCAGTCTGTCGTGCGTTCGCAGGGGGCGTATTTTGCCCGCGTGAGCGTTGGCAGTGCACAGAGCAACTTCCGTTTCACATCTAATGGCAATTACAAAGCCTCGTTCGGTGAAGCTGTTGCTCGTGGTCTTGCGAAAGAAGGCGAAGGCGACGAGCTTCGCGTGATTGCTACGGATTATGATACGTTGACAGTTGCTCTTTCTAACTTGGATACAAATGTGACGCTAAAGCTCAAAAAGACCGTCAAGCAGCCGGAATACGCTTACGGTTGGGGACTCAAGAACGATCCGGTTCCTACACGCGGTTGCGGCAAGGATACGAAGCTTGACTACAAGTATCGTGGTGATAAGCCGTATATCGAATTCAAGTGGAGCAAGGGTTCGCGTACCGTGCGTCTTGACATTCCGAAGAATTACGACAAGAATAAACCGTACAAACTCATTTTCGGCATGCAGTGTATGGGCGGCTGGGCCGGTGGCGTGCAGGATGAAGGTTACTATGGCCTGAAACCGCTCGATACGGAAAATACCGCTATCTTCGTCGCTCCGGAAGGCAATGGAAACCAGGCCCCGTGGGGTCAGGATGACTACACGCTCTTCGATGAACTCCTTGCATACCTCGAAGGCAACTTCTGCATTGACTCTTCTCGCGTGTTCTCGACCGGCTTTAGCTACGGCTCTATGTTCTCTAATGGTCTTTCTTGGAACCATCAGGACGTGCTCCGCGCTGTTGCCGTGTACGAAACCGCTGAACGCAATATTTGGCTCCCGCAGCGCAAGAAGATGGGCATTGGCTGGATGGGCGTGCTCGGCTTGCAGGATAACCTCTGCACTCCGGTCATGGGTCGCGCAGCTCGCGATATCATCTTGGAACTCAACTCCGAAGGTGGCAAGGCCAAGAACGAGCGTGCTCAGGAATACGGTGGCAACGGTCCGCACGTTTGCTATGACTACACGACTGTCGAAGAACGCTTCCCAGTTCGCTGGTGCACGCAGAACGGCGGCCACATTTGGGACCACAAGGATCCGGGTTCGAACCAGTCTTGGGTGCCGAAGACCACTTGGGATTTCTTCAACAAGTTCTAATTCATAAACATCTTTCCCCCTCACTTAGCTCTCGGTGTAACAGCCGGGAGTTTTTTGATTGCTATAATTAATCATTATTTGGAAGGAACTCTAAAAATGCGTAAGAAAAAGAATAATGTAACTGTTTTAAAGATTGTTTTGTCGATTGTAATACCCTTGGTTGTGGCCGGTATTCAAATATATCTAGATTATAAACGTAGTGAATATTGGGCGGTAGAGAACAAGGGTATGGAAGCCATGAATTTTTTTGCATCCTCCTTGGAATTGGAAAAAGGAATTTGGTGTGGGACTGGGCTGTCATATCTAGGGTCATTAAATCGAATTGAAAATGATTTGGAAATAGGTTCTGTTGTTGATGTGAACAACGGGAAATATCGATATGAAAAAGACTCACTTAAAGGTGACGAACGTTTAAAGTGGGGTGCGGGTGTTATAACTAGTGAATATTCGAAATATGATAGTTGCTTTCAGAGTATAAAACTCATTGAAGTGGATGATGCTGATTCCGTAAAAATTACGAAAATTGATAATGTATGGGGTGAAACAACACGATATATCGGAAAACGCCAAAATGCTATTGTGACGGAGTGCTCGGTTTGCAGAATGGAGAATGGCCTTTGTAAAGATACGATTTCTGTTGAACGAATCGAATTGAATCCAATATCAGGAAAGCGTGAAAAACGTTTTTATAAAACCAAGTATAGCGATAATACGGAAACATTCTTTTACGATAGTTTGGGACGGCTTGTTGAAGTGAAAATGGATGAGAACGTTTATCGCTATGAACATTTTACGAATGATACGGCGGATCTTGATGTAAAAATGTTTGATAAAACAGGACGGGAGCTTGGCTTTTATAAGAGAACGTATAAAACGGATGAACGTCAAAAAACGGTTCAATACAAGAAAAAAAATAGCAACGAGGTAGTAAAAGAAATATATGAAAATGGAAAATTAAAGTTAAAAATTTCGGTTGAGAGTATTGCCTATGGTTTGATCGAAAAAGTTTTTTATCGTTCAAGCGATGATTTTTACCGTTCAAATAATTTTAAAGCAACGTATTATGATTCTGTTGGTGCCGCCGTTTACGATTCATCTTATAGTGAACAAGAATATTTATCTGACGAAAAATCTATAGCGATTTCGTATGTTGATAAGGTGAAACATGGAACCAATGGAAAAGTCGAAAAGATAGTGCATTATGAAGAGCCTTTTTATAGATCTAAGTCTAAATCTCCGTGGAAGTCTTTGGGGTTGAAAAAAATTGGAATTGACGAATTTAAATTTTATAAAGGGAATATTGAAAATATCAATGAGTGTAAAGAATCGTTAAATTTATCTAGGGTTATTGAGGCGTTGATGAAGGTTATGGAAAAACAAAACTCGAAAAAATCGGACTCGTCAGATAATTCGCAAAAATAAAAATGCGTAAGAAGTTTGTCCTGAAAATCCTGCTAATCATTGCCGCTCCGTTTTTGCTTTTTACGGCATTTTGCGGTTATCACATTTTTCGCATGATTTCTCTGGATCCGGGATTCAACTTGTCGGGCGATAACTTTGCGGATCCTGAAAGTGCGCTTAACATGTTGCTCGGTTCAAGCTATTTGGCAAATGGAATTACTTGTGGAACGTTGCCAAGTCATTTGAGGGCTGATTATTTGGATCCGCTGGATTATTTGGAAGCGGGGTTTTCTGCGGAATATTTTTATCAGACGTATGATATCAATGAAAAACGCCTAAAATCTGAAATCACTCAACGATACGAAAAAGATTCGCTGGAAGGAGAACTTCGTTCGAGGTGGGGCAAGGGAACCGTAATTACCCAATATGTAAAAGAAGATAGTTGCTATCGCGCATCGAAAAAGATTAAAGCAGAATCTGCGGATTCTGCGGTCGTAGTCGAATTAGACAAACCGCTGGGTACATCCCATTTGTATGTGGGTAAACTCCAAAATGGAAAAATGACAGAATGTATTGTGTGTAAATTAAAGGATGGTCGTTGCGATAGTGTGATTAACGAAAGCCGGATAGAATTCGACCCTGTTTCGGGAAAATTGCTCAGTTCTTTTGTCAAAACGCGAGAGACCTATATCGAAGGAAGTTTGTATGAAGTGAAAAATGTTTATTCCGATAAGGAATCTTTCGATAGCTTGGGGCGACTTGTCGAATTGAATATGGACGGCAGGATCTTCCGTTATGAATATTCTTCAAGTGATACTGCAAATTACAGCGTGAAAATTCTTAATAAGTCGGGACGCAAGGTCGGCTTTTATAAGAGAAAATTTAAGGGTAATCGCGAAACGGTCCAATACGGAACGGACCGCCATGAAGAGGAAATTAATCGTTACTTTGAAAACGGAAAATTGGTCAAGGAAACCTCAAAGAATTTTGATTTTTACAGGTCTGTGATGTTCCGTGTAAAATTGTTTAATGTAACTGGCGACATTGTGCTGGATTCCGCTTTTTATGAAGATGCTTATTTCCCGGGGCTGCGTACGGATTCTTACGCTGATATCATCAAATGGGAATATGATGAAAACGGAAAACCCCAAAAATATGTGCAATTCGAGGAACATTTTATTAGACCGCTCCCGTTCGTATTTATCCCGCTACAGTCGGAATCAAGAAACGAGGTCGTAAGGTACGTGTTTGCCTACGATGATGCCGGTCAATTGATTTCGATAACGGATGAAAGCGAAGATGAAATTCAGAAGGTACGGAATACATACCCGTATGGATTGCATCGGGTTGTCTATTCGAAGGGGAAACTCGAAAAAATCAAAGAGTGTAAAGAGCCGGAGAATCCGCAAGAATAAAAAATGTCAATTTTTTGAGGGGTGCCATTTGGCGCCCCTTTTTCTATCTTTGGGCGCATGGAATTCAAGCGCTTTGAAGCTCTGATTGAGATGTTTCCGCAGGTGCAAATTTTCAGCACTGAGGGCGAAGATCTTGACCGAGTCATTACTCATTTTTTGAATCAACGTAAAAATGTCTCCACGATGTCGGAGGCTATGCAACGTAAAATCCAGCAGGCGTTGGCCCCGTTCTTCCAGCAGCGTTTTATCAGCTTGCATGATGCGGAAGCCCCGTTGGTGCGCAACCTGCTTTTGGACAAGAAGTTCTTTTTGCAGACGGACCGCTACATTGACGATATGGCGTGGCCGCTGACCGACCCCGAAAAGCTTGGCGAAGCTTTGAACATCGCTGACCTTGCCGAAGGGATTCTCGATCGTAAATTGTTGAGCCTTTCGAATGGTGAGTTGCGCCGAGTGCTCTTGGCCCGCATGTGGATGGAAAAGCCGGAATGGGTTTATTTCAATGACTTGTTTGGCGGACTTGATCCGGAGTACCGTGCGCATTTGGCAGGCTGCGTTGCTGACCTTGCAAAGCGCCCTGGCTTGAATGTTGTGGTGCGCCTCGCTCGCGAAGATGAACTGCTCCCGGAAATTCCGGCGTTTGTTTATGCGGACAAGACGTTCACGCAGTATGCGGGTGAACTCCCAAAAGCCGCTGCAACTCCGAAGTTCAAAAAAGCAGAACTCAAGGATTACGAAATTGTTGATTTGAGAGGCGGCGCGCATTGTCATCCTGAGCAAACGAAGTGCGTCGAAGGATCTCAAAAAGCTTTGGATTCTTCGACTTCGCCTAACGGCTCCGCTCAGAATGACACGGATGCTGAAATCCTCTTTGACCTTAAGCACGTGAATGTTCGTTTTGGCGACACGGATGTGCTCAAGGATTTGAACTGGACGGTCCACAAGGGTGAACATTGGGCCGTGATGGGCGAGAATGGTGCTGGCAAGAGTACGCTTTTGGGCTTGCTTACTGCTGACCATCCGCAGATTTACAACAACGACATTACGCTCCTCGGTGAACGCCCGGGGCATGGTCTTAACATTTGGGATCACAAAGCAAAGCTTGGTTTCTTCTCTCCAGAAATGGCACTCCAGTATCGCGAAGACTTGAGCCTTTTGGATGTGCTTTGCACGGGCTTTACGCCGAACCTCTGCCGTGCCGAAAACATCACATGGGAAGAGAAGGCGAAGGCGCGCGAATGGCTTACGTATTTGGGCTTTGAAGATACTTCGATTTCTATCCGTAAGATTTCACCGATTGACAAACGCTTGGTGCTGATGGCTCGTGCTGCAATCCGCCCGCCGAAAGTGCTGTTGCTTGACGAACCGACGCAAGGTCTTAAAGGCGAATATCGCGAAAAGTTGTTCCACCTGTTGCAATTGCTTTCAACGGAAACGACGCTCATCTTGGTGAGCCATTATGAAGAAGAATGGCCGCCCTGCATGACACATCTCCTTCGCATGCCGAAGTTCTCGTTGTAGTAGGTTGCTTTAAAAAGGTCCCGAAATGAATTATTTATACGTGGCAATCGGTGGTGCTCTCGGTAGCGTATTGCGTTACTTCCTCTCATTGGTGATTCCCAAGGTTGCGGGATTCCCGTGGCCGACCTTTGTCGCAAATGTCTTGGGTTGCCTTTGCATTGGAATTTTTTCGGGACTCTTCCTTAAATGCGGTAGCTTGTCGCCAAACCTCAAACTCTTTTTGGTGACGGGCTTTTGCGGCGGCTTTACGACGTTCAGCACTTTTGCAAACGAGAACCTTGCTCTCCTCCAAAGCGGAAAAGTCGGAATGTTCGCTGCATACGCACTTGCTAGCTTTGTACTTGGTGTTGCCGCCTGCGCTGCAGGCTTTTATATCGCAGGATTCAATCGTTAAATAGTTTGTTAAAATTTACAAACATGCGTGCTTTTTTATAACGTTAGATGTATTTTGTAAATTAATCATAATTTGATTGTAGAATACAAAATAACATTCTTAAAATAACGTTTCATAAGGAGTGCGTGATGGCAAAAGCTGCTAAAAAAGTTCTACTTCTCTGTGGTGATTTTACCGAAGACTACGAAACGATGGTTCCGTTCCAGTCTATGTCCATGCTTGGCTATCAGGTAGATGCCGTGTGCCCTGACAAGAAGGCTGGCGAAACTGTTGCTACTGCAATCCATGATTTCTTGGGCGAACAGACTTATTCTGAATCTCGAGGCCATAACTTTGCCCTTACGGCAGATTTCGATGCAGTGAATGTTAAGGATTACGAAGGCCTGTTCATTACGGGCGGTCGAGCTCCGGAATACATTCGCTTGAATCCGCAGGTCATCAAGATTGTGAAGGAATTTTTCAAGGCCAAGAAACCTGTGGCTGCTATTTGCCATGGTCCGCAGGTGCTTGCTGCTGCGGGCGTGCTGAAAGGATACAAGGCTACGGCTTATCCTGCTGTTGGCCCAGATATTACTCTTGCTGGCGGTAAGTATGAGGCTGTGAATGTTGACGAAGCTGTTGTGGACCGCAACTTGGTTACGGCACCGGCATGGCCTGGCGACACTGCTATTGTTCGCGAATTCGTGAAACTCATGGGTGCAAAAATCAAGATTTAATTTTTGCGCGCTTTTGTATTTTCATGGCGCAGAAAAAAAATGTTTTCTCCAAAATGACATGTACCATCGGTATATGTCTTTTTTGTTTTGTGAAAAAGTCTAAATTTCCGTCAAGAAAATCACTTCTTACAGTCTACTTCTAACAGCCTATGCAACTGAATGAACAAAATATTTTAAGTGCTTTGCGTGCAGTCCAAGATCCAGACTTGCACAAGAATATTGTAGAACTAAACTTTGTTCAAAACCTAAAAATTGAAGGCACTAAGGTTTCTTTCGATTTGCGTCTCACGACCCCGGCATGCCCGATTCGCGACCGTTTCAAGGACCAGTGCATTGCCATCGTGAAAAGCCTTGGTGCAACCGAAGTTGAAGTCTCGCTCACTTCTTCGCAGGGTCGCGTGGGCGAAGACAATTCCGCTGCAAAGGCTCCGCAGAATTCGCACATTGGCGAAGTTGCGCATGTGGTTGCAGTGGCGAGTGGCAAGGGCGGTGTGGGCAAATCGACCGTGACGGCGAACCTCGCTATGGCGCTCAGCCTTTCTGGTGCTCGCGTGGGAATTCTCGATGCGGATATTTACGGCCCCTCCATGGGTCTCATGTTTGGCATTGACAAGGCGCCTGAAGTTTTCGAAGACAATACGATTGCTCCTGTCGAAGCGAAGGGTGGCATTAGCATCGTCTCGATGTGCATGTTTGCAGACTCCGATAAGGCGACCATCTGGCGTGGACCGATGGTTTCGCAAATGATCCAGCACTTCATTCACCATGTGCGTTGGGGCAAACTCGACTATCTCCTTGTGGATTTTCCTCCAGGAACCGGTGATATCCAGCTGACGCTCACGCAGAATTGCCCGATGGCAGGTGCGGTTGTCGTGACGACTCCGCAGGAGGTGGCTCTCGCGGACTGCCGTAAGGGGCTTGCCATGTTCGATAACGTGGGCGTTCCTGTGATTGGCGTCGTCGAAAACATGAGCTATTTCATTTGTGATGAGTGCGGCAAGCATCACAATATTTTCCCTGCGGGTGGCGGTCAGAAAATTGCTGAAAAATGGGGCGTGCCGCTTATTGGCAAGGTCCCGCTAGAACCTGCTGTTGCGGGTTGCGGCGATGAAGGTACTCCTGCTGTGCTCCGTTATCCGAACTCCGAATCGGCGAAGGTCTTTATGGATACGGCAGAAACTGTAGTCCGCACTCTTGCCGTGTTTGAATCCGAAGGCGATGGAGTCCTCAAAAACTTCAATTACGATTTCGAACAGCTACCTGTGGAGGAAGTATGATCCAGCCAAAGAAAGTTTTCAGAACAAAAGAGGGCAAACTTGGCTTTGAATGGAACGATGGAACTCGCACCGCATGCGATGTCCGCAAACTCCGCTTAGCTTGTCCGTGTGCGCTCTGCGTTGATGAACATACAGGCGAAAAGCTCTTGGACGAATCAACAGTTCCCTTGGATGTAAAGCTTGAACATATCCAGTCGATTGGCCGCTATGCAGTGGGGCTCTCTTTTAGCGATGGACATCGTTCGGGAATTTACCCGTATGATAAACTCAAGGAATTGACGAAATCTGCATAAAAAACCATATTTTAAACTGTCGATGGCGGTTTGTCCAAGACAAAAGGTGTTGTTTTTATGAGTGATTTTAACGAAGCTCTTTATTTTCGTGACTTGAATAGGTATCCTACGCTGACTCCGCAGGAGGAATCGGCGCTGTTGAAAATCATCAAGAACGGTGAAACCGAAGAAATTCGAAAGTCTGCCTTGCAGCGCCTTATCCGTGGTAACTTGCGATTTGTGGTGAGTGTTGCCCGCAAGTACCAAGGTCGTGGCCTTTCCCTTTTGGATTTGATTAACGAAGGTAACCTCGGTCTTTTCAAGGCGGCTAAGCGCTTTGATATGGACAAGGACGTGAAGTTTATCAGCTACGCCGTGTGGTGGATCCGTCAGTCTATCCAGAAGGCTTTGTTCGAACAGGTGGGCGCAGTCCGCATTCCGCCTAACAAGCTTGCTCTTGTAAATCGCTTCAAGCGCGCCTTGATGCAGAACGGCGGTGACTACGACAAGACCATCTCGATGGAAGAATTTGCTCCGTACGAACGCGACATCGTCGAAGTCATGGAAAAGATTGTTGATATTTCGCTCGATGCTCCGATTGGCGACGATGCCGGTGTTTCCAGTGCCGACTCCGTGAGTACGCTTATGGACGTGCTCGGTAGCGATGGCAATCAGGACGAGGACATGGAACGCGAAGAGCGCAAAAAGCTCATTCAGGAAACGCTTTCGTCCCTCCCGCAGCGTGAAGAAGAAATCCTCCGCATGTTCTATGGTCTCGATACCGTCGAAGATACGACCCTCAAGGACATTGGCGAAGATTTGAAACTGAGCCGTGAACGTGTCCGCCAGATCAAGAACAAGACTTTGCGCCGCTTGCAGAAGAGCAAGGAGCACAAAGAAAAACTGGCTGACTTTTTGGAAATTTAATTAGAACTCTAAATAGGGATTCTGATGGCGACAACCTCATCTGCTTCTCGCACTGCAGCGTACCTTTTTCTGTTTTGTTTCTTTGGGGCGCTGATTGCGTATGGTGGGTACAAACTTTACAATAAATATGGTCCCTCAAAAATTGTAGTGGGGGAAATCCCGTTCGGACTTGAATCTGGCACGTCTGTGCTGAATGGAGATGCTCCGAACTTCAAAGCCGATGTCGAAAGGCTCCCGGTGCAGGCTCAAGCCGAATTCCGCCGTGCAGGTGAACTCTCTCGTAGCGGGGCGACTAAGGCCGCTTATGAAATTTACGATGCGCTTGTACTTTTGTACCCGAATGTCGATGCTGCTGTTTGGGGCGAAGTCAATACGTTATTCCACATGGATTCCGTAACGGAAGTGATGCGCGACCGTGCCGAACTGTTGATCGGGCGCCTGATGGCTCGTTACCCCAATACGGGAATCAGTTTTTATCTCGATAGCCGCAAGTCGCTCCTTGCTGGGAATTTGACCGTTGCCGTTGAACTTGCAAAAATGGCAAGCAACCGCTCTCCGTCTATTTACGAAATCAGACTGTGGTATGCGGAACTCCTGCTCAAGAATGGAAACATGAGGGAAGCCGCAGGCGAATGTCGCGCCGCCATCAGTCTTTCTTCGGGCGATTCGCAACGTGCATTTGAACTTTTGGCCAAGATTTATCATGACGAAGGCGTGCTCGATAGTGCAGCCCTTGTTATCGATTATGCTTTGACGCAGTTCCCGCTTTCGTCGGATTTGCTTTTGTTGCGTGGACATCTTGCCGAATACAATGGCAAGTTCGATGAGGCCGAAAAGACGTACCAGCGTATTATTGCGTTCCGTCCCGATTTTGAAAAGGCCCGCCGCGCCATGGCGACGATTGGTGAAAAGACTCCTCCCGGCAAGAACGGAATGTACGCGGGGTCTTCTAGGGATCGTGCTCAGGTTGCATGCGACATTCTCGCTCCGCTCGTAGAACGTTACCCGGAAAACTTGCCGCTCCGCGAAGCGCTTGGCATCGCTTATACTAAAGGCCACATGTTCGATATGGCTCGCCGCGAGTTCAACTACATCCTCAAGAACGACCCGGAATACCCGGACATCAAGGCTCGCATCAGTGAACTTGAACAAGTCCGCAGGGCCGCCATTGAAGAATACAATAACGGCCTTACCGCTAACTTGAACCGCGCTGTGGATAGCCTTCGTGAAAACATGATGCCCGAAAAGAAACATGACTTCTCGACGAAATTGGGCCATTATCTTGTTCGTTACGGTGCATCTTCGCAGGAATTCTTTAGAAAGTATTCTCCGGCTAATTTTAAACAAGTGAAACGTTTTGTGTGGCAGGAATCCTTCTATGAAAATCCTTACCACCATACCTATACGGTCGTCTTTGATTCGTTGAACCGCTTTAAGGAAGTTCATGTGGTTGTTTTTGATTCCGCATCGAATTCTAACCATTTGGGGGTTGCTCCTGAGATTTTCTCTCGTCTTCTCAAGCAGAATTCCAGAATTTCGGGAATCGGCAATAACACCGGTGAAACGGATTGTGGAAACGGCGTTGTCTTGGATGCAGCCGTTTGGGAAACCCGCGATAACTTCGAAATTTTGGCCCGCATTGTCGGAAAACCGGCCGAAGTTCGCATGGTTCGCCTCGATCGCAAAACTTTGCCCCCGTCAGGCATGAAACTTTGCGATTATCTGCCGCTTCTTATGGAATTTTAGCTCGCAATTATCTATTTTGTAGCTATATGTTCCGTGGTCGTTTTTTTGCTTTAGTTTTGTTTGCTGCGTTGTTGGAAGGTTGCACTTGCTGCGCCTACTTGAATCACATGTTCAATGCAGAGCGGCTATATGACGAAGCGACCGAACTCCGTACTGCGCGTTTGGATAGCGTCCCCGACGAAACTCAGTCTTACCCGGGCAGCGAAGAATCCCAGAAGTACGAAAAAATCATCGAAAAAGGCTCCCGTGTGTTGGAACGCTTCCCCAAAAACAAGAAGCGCACCGCCGAGGCCGTTTTCCTCATTGCGGAGTCTTACAGACATAAGGCCGATTGGCCCAAGGCTATCACCAAGTACGATGAATACGAACGTTATTTTGCCGATAACGATTCTATGCGCGCCGTAGAATACCAGCGTGCCTATTGCCTTTATCGTAACCAGGAATTCAATATCAGCCGTTTTGCGCTGGAACCCGTAGTTGCCGATAAGAACCACCCTTACTATTTTCAGGGTTTGAACCTCCTTTCGCTTTTGGATGAAAAATCTGAAGCGCCCGAGCAGGCGATTGCCGCTTTGGAAGCCGTGCTTGCCGATACAAGCGGAACTCCGTACATGAAGGGCAAGGCTCATTTCCGTTTGGCCGGGCTCTACTTCAAGATGGAAAATTGGGAAAAGGCCCACCATCATTATAATGCCAAGGAAATCGAAAACTTGAACGATCGCGAACGCCAGACGGCGGGCGAGCAGTCGGCGGAATGCCTTGTGAACTCGAAGGAATACCTCAAGGCCGCAGACGAATTCAAGCAACTGTACAAGAACGATGCTTATGAAAAGCAACGTGCAATTTACCTGGTCCGTATAGGTGAAACAACGCTTTGGGCCGGTCGCAAAGCCGATGCCTACGTGATTTTCAATAAGGTCAATACGGAGTATCCCAAGACGGAACCTTCTTCGCGCAGTTACTTTAACATGGGCGATTATGAACAGACCAAGACGCTGAATTACGACCTTGCCATGTCTTATTACGACAGCAGTTATATTGCAAGATCAATTAGCGAATATGGTAGAAAGTCCCGTGAACGTCGCTATGCATTGAGAAGCCTTGTTTCGATGCGTGACCGCAACGAGGAAATTCTCCAAAGCAAAGATTCTGTCCCCAATATGAAGTCGTTCTTCAAGAATGAGTTTATGATTGCGGAACTCTTTTTGCTCAAGCTTTCCGAAGCGGATAGCGCCCTTGCAAGGCTTACGAACGTGATTGAAAAGTCCGACGACACGGCAAGCGTGATGCGTGCTTCTTATGCACGAGCTTTTATCTATGATGAATTTTTGCATGATCCGGATACGGCCGAAGAACTGTACAAGGAAATCATCGAGAAATACCCGAATACGGATTACGCTAAGCAGGCCCAGGCAAATATTGGCATGCGCGTGACAATGAAAACGCGTGAAGACGAAGCTCGTGACCGTTACATGGAGGCTGAAAGCCTGTGGACGGTGGCTTCGGAAATGCCGGTGAACAAGATGGAGCTGGTGGACTCCGCTTATGCGACTGCATTCTATGCGTTTGACAATGTCTATAAGGACTATCCGCAGACTCAGTCCGGTGTGCAGGCTCTTTACATGAAGGCCGTTTATTTCCAGATGAATCCTGAAAGATTGGATAGCGCTGCTGCGATTTATCGATATCTTCGCGATCATCATGGTCAGACCGCTTGGGGCAAGCAGGCTGCTTACGTGCTTAATACGCGCCTTACGACAACGGATGATGACCTTGCCAAATTGCGCAAGCGTACTGCCAAAACTATTGAGAATTTGGATAGAAATTCTGCTAGATATTACGAAGAATTGAATGCCAAGCCCGAAGAAAAGAAGGCTGAAATCATAAGCAAAGAAGACGAAATCCTCGAGAATACATATAACAGCATGTACGATTTTGAATAAGGGTTGTATGCATTCTCTCCGTTTTGTCGTAATTCTTTTGTGTGTCATGTTCGCCTTTTCGGGGTGCAGTGGCGCCACTCACCGCAAAGGGTATACCCGCGTTACAAAAGCATCTCGAGTTCAGGAAAAGGCCGAAATAGGTTATACCTTTTCGGGTGATGCTAGTTTTTACGGTAAGGGGTTTGATGGCAAGAAAACTGCAAGTGGCGAAATCTTTGATAGGGATGAATTGACTTGCGCTCATCGAACACTCCCGTTTGGGACTAAGTTAAAGGTTGTCCGTGTTAAAACGGGGGCATCTGTTATTGTTCGTGTAAATGACCGTGGCCCTTATGCAAAAAAGCGTGTGCTGGATTTGAGCGAAGCTGCCGCAAAGGCCATTGGGCTTGATAAAGCCGGCCATGGACAAATCAAAGCTACAGTCGTAGAATAGGCGGCTTGTCACTACAGTCATCCCGCACTTGTTGTCTTTGACTACTTGCAGCTTTGCTGCTTAGTAGTCATGATCCGCGAATGGGGACGGGATCGCCTTACACATTTTTTTTGCGATTTGTTGAAATGTCAGCTTTTGACACCTTGTGATTCTATATTAGTGCTCGTAAAAACACTAAGTCACTGAAGGTGAAAAATGAAGCGCAAAACAGTTAAGGTCAATAAGCATGTAGTCGAAATCCCTGAACAGTCTCTTTGGGATGCTTCTTCGCAAGATTCCGGCTTTTCCATTTTCAAACGCCGCATTGGGGAACTGATGCAATTGAATGGCAATGACGATTCCGCAATAGACGACGATGATTTAATTCCGTTCTACCGCATGGGTGAAAGCGAAACGTTTGTTCTCTCCGCTCTCGGCTGCACCGGATACTAAAAAAGCGGCCATTGCCGCACGCATTATGACATGTCATTCCCCACTTGATGGGGAATCTCCAATGTTGTCGCTACTTTGCTTTATAGCTGACAAAGCGGATGTTGTTGCAGAAGTCTTTGTGAATCCCCGTGAATTCTAGCCACGGATATTTTTCTGCTTCGGCCTTGAGCATTTCGCCCTGTTCCGAACCGATTTCGAGCAAAATAGAAGCTCCTGGCTTGAGCTTGCCTTCGGTCTGCTGCAAAAGTTTGCGGACAAGGTCAAGGCCGTCAGCACCGCCGAACAAGGCGAGTGCAGGGTCGTACTTTGCGACTTCGGGCTGGAGCTTGTCTTTTTCGCTGTCCGGAATGTAGGGGAGGTTTGCGATAAGGCCATCAATTTTGGCAGAGGTGTCGCCAGCGACTTTCGCGATAACATCTGCGGTGACGGCGTTCAGCAAGTCGCCCTGGGCGAAGGTCAATGTGCTTGCTGCGGTTTGCGAGTCCGTCGGAGTGTCCGCGCTTCCAGCCGCGTCAGGATTGCCCGCGAGACCATTCGCTTCAGCGTTTGTACGTGCTAACGCAAGAGCGTCTTCGGAAACGTCTGTTGCAAGAACGCGTGCGCCCTTGATTTCTTTGGCGCAAGCAATTGAAATGGCACCTGTGCCGGTGCCGATTTCGACGATGAACGGATTTTCGATGCCTTTCAAACTGTCTGCCGCCATGTCAACGAGCGATTCTGTTTCCGGGCGCGGGATAAGCGCACGGCGGTCGCACTTGATAATGAATCCGCGGAAGCTGGTGTCGCCGATGATGTGCTGTAGCGGCTCACGCGTTGCACGGCGTGCAACCATCGTGCGAAGCACGTCCAGCTCCGCTGGCGTGAGCGGCTTTTCGAAGTTCAGGTACAAGTCCATGCGGTTCTTCATCTTGAGACCGTAGCTGATGATGTACTCGGCATCGAGACGTGCATCAGGAATGCCCTTCTTTTCAAAGAAGACCTTGGTACGGTTCAAAATTTCAAGAACTGTCATCTGCGGCTGTGGCATTGGACTTACCTCACGACCCCTTACGCGTTGAACTTTCCGAGCTTTTCCTGGGCGTTTGCCATCTGGAGACCGTTGATGATTTCATCAAGATCGCCTGTGACAACCTTGTCCAAGTTGTAAACGGTGAGGCCAATGCGATGGTCCGTCACGCGGTTCTGCGGATAGTTGTAAGTGCGAATCTTGGCAGAACGGTCGCCTGTACCCACGAGGGCCTTGCGGTTTGCCGCTTCTTCCTTTTCTTTCTTGGCGATGACGGCGTCAAGAATCTTGGAACGCAACATTTCCATGGCGTGGAGTCTGTTCTGCAACTGGCTACGTTCGGTCTGGCAGCTCACCACCACACCCGTCGGGATATGCGTCAAACGCACGGCGGAGTCCGTCTTGTTGATGTACTGACCGCCAGCACCCGAAGAACGGTAGGTGTCCATATGGATGTCGGCTTCGCGGATTTCCACGTCGACTTCTTCTGCTTCCGGGAGGATAGCGACTGTTGCTGCCGACGTATGCACACGGCCCTGCGTTTCCGTTTCCGGCACGCGCTGCACGCGGTGAACGCCACTTTCGAACTTGAGCGTTCCATAGACGCTGTCGCCTTCGATGAACACGCGGATTTCCTTGTAGCCTCCCACCGTGCCTTCGCTCAAGTCCTGGATGGTCATCTTCCAGCCCATCTTGTCGCAGTAGCCGCGATACATGCGGAACAGGTCACCTGCGAAAAGTGCGGATTCGTCGCCACCCGTTCCGCCACGAATTTCGAGCGTTGCGTTACGGTAGTCCCACGGATCCTTCGGCACCATCAAAATCTGGAGTTCGTCCGTCACTTCGGGGAGCTTCTTTTCGATCTCCGAAATTTCGGCCTTGGCCATCGCGACCATTTCCGGGTCGGAATCGCCGAGAGCGATCTTGTATTCTTCAAGATCGTCCATCATCTGCAGGTATTCCTTGGCCTTCAAAACAGCCTTTTCGATACCCTTGTACTGCTTATGAATCTTGTTGTAACGAGCCTGGTCACCGAGAACATCCGGGTTGCCGAGTTCCGATTCCAGTTCTTCGTACTTTTCAATGAGTTTTTTAGCCTTTTCTTTCATCGTGCCCAAATTTAGAATATTTCCCTTTTATTGACTTTTTACAAATTTTATATATATCCATATTTGAAACGTTAAAATTTTCGTAATAAGAATGTATCTTTTGGAAAGGAATTTTTTCGAAGTCTTAAACCATAATCACAAGGAGAAAAAAATGGAATACTTCAAAAACTGCATCCTAAAACATTATGCGGACTTTAACGGGCGTGCGAGGAGAAAGGAATATTGGTTCTTCGCCTTGTTCCAGATGATTGCTATCATTCTCGTCTCTATTTTGGGTGGCTTGGTGGACTATATTCTCGGAACAGCGGGCATTGTGTCTTCTGTTCTTATTGTACTGCTCTCGCTTGGTCTTCTTTTGCCCGCATTGGCAGTGCTCTTCCGCCGTTTGCACGATATTGGCAAGAGCGGCTGGTGGATATTCATTAGCTTAGTGCCTTGCATTGGCAGTATTATTTTGCTTGTATTCATGTTCTTGGACAGTCAGCCAGGCACGAACAAGTACGGTCCAAATCCGAAAGGTGTTTAATTACAACGCTCCCCTCGCGGGAGCCTTTTTTGCAAACGGTTGATTCGTCTATTCTGTCAAAGATTTCTCTTGTGGCGATCCTGATTTGGACGATTTAAAGCCTCGGTTTTGCCGGGGCTTTTCTCCTGTAGTGAATATTCTATATTTCCTTGCATGCAAATTTCTCCCATTGGTACATTTTTCGGCGATGCCGTTTACAAGTATGATGCTCCGCGCCAAGGGCGCCTTTTTGCTGGGCATCCTGGGCGCATTGTGCTGAATCCGGGACAGAATTTCGAAATGGCGCTTCGCGATCTCGATGGCTTTGAACGCCTATGGGTGATTTTTCAATTTCACGAAAATGCGGGTTGGCGACCGACAACGCGACCACCTGTACCGCCCAAGGGCAAAGACCGCGTGGGCACATTTGCAAGTCGCAGTCCTTACCGCCCGAATCCGATTGGACTCAGTTGCGTACGCCTTCTCAAAATTGAGGGTCTTACTTTATTTGTAGATGAAGCGGACCTTTTGAACGAAACTCCGATTCTTGATATCAAACCGTACATTCCGATGGCCGATGCATTCCCCGATGCGAAGGCGGGTTGGGTCGAAGAACAGGTCGGCGATTTGTGGGCCATCGAAAAATCCGATGTTTTTACAGCTCAAAATAGCTGGATTGCAGAACGCAGTGCGTTTGACTTGGAGAGCTTTGCTCAGGTGCAACTTTCGCGCGGAAATTTCTCGAAGGATGTCTTTGATAGCTCTCGCCGTCGTTTAACGGTTGACGAAAACGCAAAGACAGGAGTTCTTGCTTACCGCACGTTCCGTATTCATTTTTCCTATGACGAATCTTTACGCAAGGTCTGTCTGCAAAAAATCATGAGCGGCTACACTGCCGATGAATTGCAAAATGCAGAAGATAAGTACGGCGATAAACAGTTGCATCGGGGTTTTATCGAAAAATTCTAGTTTTTCCCTTAAAAAAGCGTTTTTTGAATGATTTTTGCCCATACTGGGGGGGGCAATACGGGCGAAAAAAGATTAGTTTTCTATTAGGTCGACCTAATAATGTCTGGGAGCGCATTATGGAAAATGGAAGTCTAATCACGTTTATCGCGTTGTCGATTATTGTTGTCGTTGCATCGCTATATGTGGGACTGGTTTCTTTGAAATCCAAAAAGAGCGACTTGAAGTGGATTACTGCTAGTGCGTGCTTTGGAGCCTTGTCGGTTGTCTTTTGTATTTGCCGAATCTTTTCCGATGAGAGTGGAGCGTTTATAACGCTATCGTCATTTAGCTTTACCAGCATTGCCGCTTCGATATATTTCTTTATGCTGTTCGTAAACGTTTACGCCCACATGGCTCGCGTTTATTGGATTCAACTTTTGCTTCGGTTTTTCTTAGTCGCGTTGCTTTTCGATGTGGTAATTTGGATTGTGAATCCGTTTTGTGGGTGGGCTTTGGGCTGCGAACCGAGTTCGGGTATTGCATTTTTTCAATCGGCTCACGAAGGTGCCCTTTATTATTACCATTTGATTTTGGCTCATTTGATATTCCTCTTTTCGATGGGAATGTTGTTCTATCGTTTCGTAAAAGCTCCGAAGGTTTTCAGAAAGCGTTATCAGGGCATAATTGTCTCGGTGCTGTTTTTTATTTTGCTGAATTTTTTACTCAAAAGATTTATTGAACTCGAGTATTCAATTCATTTTTACTGTTTGCTTCCGATAAGCGCGTATTGGTCTAGCCGGTATGCGGTAATGGATATCTTGAATTATTTTAAAGATAACGTGTTTGAAACAATAGAACAGGGAATTGTTCTGTTTGATTTTAAAGGTGCGTTGATTTTCCATAATGTCAGGTCAGAAAAACTTCTGGCCGGTATTTCGTTCGATGAGTTCCTGTCTCAAGATTTTTTTGTAAAATCCTGCAATGTTGAAATTCCTGATTCCAAGGATGTTTATTTTGCGCAATGCTACATTGACATAGATAATAAAATAAAACCGATGCGCATTGATTTTCACAGAATTAAAGACGGAAAAGGTCGTGGACTTGCAAATTTATTTGTTATCTCGGATCCTGCAGTGAAAACGGACTTGTTGACGGGGTTTAGCAGTTGGGATAGCTTCAAGAACTTTGCCGAGAAAGATTCCTTTGCAACGAAGTTACCTTTGACCATGATTGTTTGTGACTTGAACAACCTTTCTAGTTTGAATAACTCCAAAGGACGCGATGTGGGAGACCGCTTGTTGCGCAATTTGGCAGTGACTCTCAAGAATAATTTTCCGCAAGGTTCTTATTTTGTTCGTGGGGAAGATGCAAAACTTGTGGTGCTTGCGCCACGTATGAGTTTGAACTCTGTCGAACAAATTATGGCTCAAGTGAAACGCTCCATTAATTGCAAGTTACAGTATGCAGTTGATGAACTTTCAGCGAATAATTCTGATTTTGTTGTCGTTATAGAATCAGCCACGCAGACACTGAACCAGAAAAAACTGTTGGATAAAGGTTCTGCCCGTTCCGAACTTTTAACGTCGCTCGAAAAGGCTTTACAAGAATGTGATAGCGATACCGAGGCTCATGTTCATCGTACCCAGCGCATGGGGGCTGCTCTCGGAAAACGTATTGGACTTACCGATAAACAACAAAGTAGTCTTTCGCTCCTGTGCTTACTGCATGATATTGGTAAAATCGGTGTGCCGCTAGATATCTTGAATAAACCAGGAAAACTGACCGATGAAGAATGGAACTATATTAAAACCCACGTGCATAAGGGCTACCAAATTGCAAAGAGTTCCAAGGGCCTGAACGAAATTGCCGATATGATTTTGCACCATCATGAACGTTGGGATGGCAAGGGTTATCCGGATGGACTCAAGGAAGATGAAATTCCGCTGTTGTCAAGAATCATAAGCGTTGTCGATGCTTTCGATGCGATGGTAAGTAACCGTTCTTACAGGGCCGCAAAGTCTGTTGACGAGGCCGTTGCCGAGCTGGAACGTTGTTCAGGAACGCAATTCGATCCTTATCTGGTCAAGGAATTTGTACCGATATGTCGTGACATGGTCGGAAATGTTGTTCCCGACGAAGAAAAACTTAAAACTCCGGTGGATACGATTGTCGAAAAAACAAAAACACTGGTGCCTGACCACAGTGGCAGACATAATGTGCACAAAGTCGAATATAGCCGCTATGTGCTGAATTCGCGCAACGTTATCATAGATGTTGATGATAAATTTGAAAAAATTACGGGCTATTCTAGAGATGATATCAAGGAAAAAACGATGGAACAGCAGGATTTGGTTCCGGAAGAAGACCTGACGGAATACCTGTGCTTTGTATCGGAAACCTTGGCGAATAATCCTATAGCGTATTGTACGCATCGCGTTAAACGTAAGGACGGGACTGTCATTAATGTTATTTGTGTTGGCAAGGTGGTGTACGATTCCGCAAGCCACGAAACGCGTTCTGAAATACTAATGTCGAATCTACAGGGGATCAATCCCGTTGACGAGTAAATTTGTAATCGCTTCGTCGCTGCCCATTTTGCTTTTGTCTTTAATATTACGTCCAAAAGTCTTGTGCCAGTCGAAACTGTCGGGCACGAGCCAATCGAAAACAGGCCACGGCTTGATGAACCCTGGCGGCAATAGCTTGTAAAGCTTGCTCGAATTGATACTGATGTCGCCGACGCGCGGGGGCATGGAGCCACCTTCGATTCGCGGCACGCCATGGAGAAGTTCTGCGGGGTAGCCGCCAACGGCATTCACGATTTGCCCGACGTTGTAAAGCGAAACGCGACGCGGCCCGCCGCAGTTGTAGATGCCTGCGGGGAATTTATGTTCAAGAATGTATTGCACGGTGCGGCAAAGGTCTGGGCCCGAAAGCGGGTTGCGAAATTCGTCCGTGAACAAGGTTGCCGGGCGACCGGGGCGGAACCGGTACGTAATCCAGTCAATGGCGCCGGCGCATCCGCCGGGCGCATAGTCCATCGGGAGCGGCACGCGCAAAATCACGGCATCGGGCTTGATGGCAGAAATCGCATCTTCGGCTTCTGCCTGGTGCTTGCCGTAATTGTGGATGGGGTCTTTGGGGTCGGTTTCGACGTAAGGGCGGTTCGGCTTTGTCTTTTCGTCACCGCTAAAGACCATGTCTGCAGAAATGCGGATGAGTGTCGCGTTGTAGCGTGCGGCGAATGTGGCGGCATCGACGCCTTGGCTGTAGTTCAAAAGGCGGCTGCGGGCTGGGTCGCATTCGCAGGCCTTCAGGGCGCAGTTTCCGCTCGCGTCAATGACGGTCCCGAAATGAAACTTTTCAAAAAGTTCGCCCAAGCGTTCCGTTTCTTCGGCATCGATTCCATAAACGTTGTCGCCAAAAACGCAAGGGTGTTTGATGGGGCGTATGCCAACGACACCAGGGGCGCCTTGCGCATTTGTTGCCCCGTAGAGTTTGTTGAAATGCCTGAAAAGTGCAAAACCGGGAACGCCATTCAGCCCGAGAATTAAAATCGGGAGGCGGATTGCGATAATTTCCACTTGAAATAGCCTGCGATTTGAAGCGGGTGATTGAACGTGCCGTCGGCGACTTTTGCCTGAAATTCTTCGTCCGTGTACAAAAACGTCTCGATATCTTCTGTATCGTCAAAGCTCGTTTTGCCCAAGCGTTCCACGTCGTCGATAAACACCACATGAAACTTTCCGCGATGCCTATCCGGATTCACCGGAAAAGAACCAAGATACATTGTCACCCCGGCCTTAGTGCCGGGGGCGCCTTTTACCCCGTACCCGCATTCCTCTTGCAATTCTCTAATGGCTGCTTCTTCCGGCGTTTCGCCTTTGTCAATAATCCCGGCAGGGAACTCAAGCGCAATCTTTCCCGTTCCGTGGCGATACTGTTCCGTCATGACCCACTTGCCTTCTGTGGTGCGAGCAAGAATTAAAACCCAGTCGGGTTGCCATAACGTATAAAAATCGTCGATGATCTTGCCGTTCGGCAGTTCGCACGTTTCCTTTGCGACCTTCAGCCACGGCGCATCCACCAAAAATTCCGAATTTAACAGTTTCCACGGTTTCATACTCCAAATTTAGAAAAAAGCGTTGTCACCCCGCACTTGTTGCGGGGGCGCCTTACTCGGTTCCAATATCACCTCTGATTCATCTGTATTTACTAGTGATTCATTAAATTTTAAAAATTTTCGAAATTTGCAAAATTTGCGAATTTCTGCTAAAAATCGAAATCTTTGTATCATTTTATCTATTGCAAGGCTATATCGAATGAGGTATATTTGTGCCTGTAAGGAGGTTAAACATGAAACCGATAACAGAATATCAAGATTACCGAAAGTACATGCTTGATTATTTTGACTGGCGCAAAAGAACATCCGTGTTTTCTTGGCGCGAGTTTTCGAAACAGGCGGGGTTCTCTTCGCCATCGTATTTGAAACTAGTATGCGATGGAAAAAGTTCCCTGAGTCGCGTGGGTGTGCTGCAAGTGGCTGCCGCCATGGAATTGAGTGAATTTGAGTGTGAATATTTCAAGCACATGGTCGATTTCACGAATGCAAAAGACGATGACAAGAAAAAAATTGCCTTCCGCAAAATGGAAGAACTTGCGAACGAGCAGCATGCGCGTGTTTTGAATGCCGATGCGTTCGACTATTACGAATCTGCGGTGAATTCAATTGTTCGTGAACTTGCTCCGCTCATGCCGGGGGCGCTCCCAGGTGATCTTGCCAAAAAGATTAAGCACAATTTTACGGCTCAGGAAATCCGCGACTCGCTAAAACTTTTGGTGAAGTTGAATTTTCTAAAGACTAAAGGCGAAAATATTTACGAGCAGACGAATAAAGTAATTACTGGTTCTTGCGATTCCCTTGCACTTGCGCTTCGCTCCATGAACCGCCAGATGATTGATCTCGCTCGTGAAGCCATTGATAAAATTGATCCTGCCGAACGTAATGTTTCGGGTGTGACTGTTGGCGTCAATGCGGATGCTCTTAAGCGCATTACGGATGCTGTCAACGCTTGCCGCAAGCAAGTTGTTGACATTGCTAGCGAATGTAATAAAATCGATCAAGTCTATCGCTTGAATTTACAACTTTTCCCGCTTTCGGAAAAAGTGTAAGGAGGAAACATTATGAATATGAAAAAAATCATTCCGCTTTCGCTTGTTGCGTTGAGTGTCGTGGGGGCGTTAAGCGGTTGTTCTGAAAATCACGTTGCTGGTGCCGACATCCAGGATAATTCTATTTCGGATAAAAATGCCTATGATTCAAAGGCTATTCTGAAAAAAATGATATCCCGAGTGAAAGAACGTAAGTCTGAGGCTCCTATAGCAATTGTCTCTGATGTGGCTACTACACAAGTTTCGAACGATACTGCTTTTGTTGTAAATGTTTTGAAAAATGAGCTTGTTGAAGATTCTGTTACGGCTCAAGAAACATTTGATAACGTTGTTGATTCTTTGAAAAATAGCGGTGTATTTGTGAAAACGCCGGCTGTTGGAAATTTTGGGGATACAGTTCCTTACTTTAATGTGTTTTCTGGTGTATATCGCGATGAAAATAATGTTGTTCATGGCCCCATTGAACTGCTTGAAATGCATTTGAAACATAGATATGTCCTATGTGATTTAGCGCGTCTCGACAAGAGTTTGCTTGCTAAAACTGGACATTATGAATTGAATGTGCAGGCTGTAGAAGTGCCAACGGATGGCCTCCAGGCGCCAAGCCCCGCGAACGAGTACCGCGTAAAGAAATCTTTGATTATTTATGATTCTTCAATAGTGGAACAATTTGAAAATGATTGTTCTCTTGAAAATGGTTCCTTTGCGTATAGTGATTCTACCGCAACGTGCGCGTTTTCTGTTACACCAACCGAAGGCGATGTCGCTTATACGGACCCCTATTGGGAAAAATATGTATCGCAGGTTATAAACCGTTGTGTGGTTCCTGCTGATTCTTTAGACCTTTTAGAGCTTGATCTTTTTGATAATTCCGATAATTCGGAAGAGTCGGAACAATAATGTGAGGAGGAAACATTATGAATAACAAAAAAATCATACCACTTACGTTTGCTACGCTGAGTGTCGCGGGTGCGCTAAGTGCGTGTTCTGATACTGCCGTTGTCGGCGCTGATGTTCAGGGCAATTCGGTGGCTTTGAGTTCAAGCTCTGTTACTGAACCGGGCTCGTCAAATTCTCTAAATGGAATTCCGTATCTAAATGAAGAAGGAGCTTTGGCCGCTTTAAGAAGTGTAGGTAAAGGAACCGCAGTGACTTTTAGTCATGTGGCTGGTGAGTCTAGTTATCAAACGGATTCGGTTACGGCTCATGAATCTTTTGATAGGGCTGTTCAGACAATCCTTGATGTCGATCCAACTGTGCATCTTATTGATGAAGAACTTGTCGGTTATGATGCTTGGTATGGTATACATAAAATGAATCGTACAACCTACGTGGTAATGAAGGACGAGGAAGGTTTGGTTCATGGAGATATTCGTTTTAGTAAAGGTAGTATGGTTTTCCTTGAACGTGAAATAGACGTTGGCTGTGGAATTCCATATGTTGAAAAAAAAGACGGGAGCATTGTGCAAATGAGTTTCGAAGATTGCATAAATTCTGATGATTGCGATTTCAGTGGGGGATTTGGAACTCATTATGAAGTCTTTTTTAACGACAAATCGCATCCTTTCCATAAAGAACTTACTGCTATAAAATATTTGGTTACGATTGATTCTACTATCAAAGCGGAATTTGAAAAGGATTGCGCTCTCGAAAATGGTGTACTTGAATCTAATGATGATATCCAACAGGCTTGTTTAGTCAAGGCTGAATTGAAGGATGGTGTTGAAACTTACACAGATCCTTATTGGAAAAAGTATGCTACGTATATGATAGAAAGTTGCATATTAGCTCGAGACTTTGAGGACGTTATTAGCCGCCCTAAAAACTTTATGTAAAGGAGTCGTTTATGAATATCAAAAAAATCATTCCGCTTTCGTTTGCTGCGTTGAGTGTCGCAGGTGCGTTAAGTGCTTGTTCTGATTCTGCTGTTGTCGGTGCTGATGAACAAGCTAACACGATGGCTGAAAATTTACTGGTCGAACAATATGACAAGATTCTAGCCAATTTAAAACAAATATCAAAACCTAATGTCGCTACTGCAGTTATTTTATCTTACGATAATGTAATTAATGTCGATTCAGTTAATGCGCATGAAACTTATAATAATGCAATTCGCGCTATGATTGATAATGATTCTGTTGCAACTTCGTTTGAAAATGAAGAAGAATGGAGGCATTCGTCTGACAATCATTTCTCAAGCAAAATGAGTCATTATTATTCAATGTTTGATGAAAATGGCGTAATGTATGGAAAAATTATGGTTTCAGAAGGTATTACGCAACCAGGTATTTTTACTAAAGGTTTTTATTGCTTTAATGAAAGCAAGTGGTATATGCTAAATAATGATGTTTATGAAATAGATGAACATTATAATTTTGGTGTCACATCAAAATCAGTTCATATGGAAATTCGCTCTAAAGATTCTGTTATGTTGGCTCAGTTTACGGAAGATTGTGCTCTCGAAAATGGTCAGTTAGAGTCGACGGGAAATCCTTTTGTAATTGACAAAGGAACAGCCAATGAACATATTGAATTGTATCCTGCCTATTCATGCGATATTCCCCTAGAACAAAGAGCGGGGACTCTTTATAAAGATCCGCTTTGGAAAAAGTATGCTACATATGTAGCCGACAATTGTAGATCTGATTATGAGGGAGTCGAAAAGTTTATTGTTATGCCCTGTCCCGATGACGGATGCCCAAATTTCCAATAAATATAGTATCCCATATCTCCTGAAATAAAGTAAACTCCCGTTCATGTGAGCGGGGGCTATTCATGTTTACCCTATCAATAAACAAGAAGCCCGCTCCAATCGGAGCGGGCTTTCCCTAAACCACAAACTTTTTTGAATTACTTGATATTTACGGCCTTGGCCTGGTTGCCGACTTTCACGACATACATGCCCTTGGCGCCTGTGTAGACCTTTTGCACGAAGCCGATGCCCTTCGTGGTGCGGACAACGTTACCGAGGCTGTTGAACACGGTAATGCTCAAGCCCTGTGCGCCCTGAACGGTAATATAGCCGCTTGCGTCTACGTATGCAGCGAGGTGGCGACCGTCAAATACTTGTGTTGGGAGTGCGCTTGTGCCGCTGGAACTAGATTCTTCAACTTTGCTAGAAGAACTTGCAGGCGGTTCAGAGCTGGAGCTGGATTCCGGCTTCGGAGCTTCACCGCCAGAAATCACGATGTCGCCTGCGTTCGGAACTGCGTCAAAGTAAACGTATCCACCGTCAATCTTGGATTCGAGTTTTGCGTCGCCCTGTTTGACTTCGGCCTTGGAACCGTCATACTTCACGCGGATGGAAAGCGGATAGTCGTATTTGGAAATGTTGTCGGCGATGTTATGGGTGAGCTTGACGGTGATGTTTCCACCGCTGCTGCTTGCTTCGACCTTGGAGGCCTTGCGTTCCTTGAGGTACATGGCGACATGGCCCATCGGGGCAACCCAGATGTCCTTATCGTTCTGCTGGGCCCACTTGAGGGCACCATCGATGGCGTTGATATCTGTCGGCGAGTAGTTGGCGTTGCCGTTTTGCTTGCCCTGGAAACCATGGGTGAGGAATGCGGCCCAGCCGTTGCTCTGGATGACTTTCTGCATTCTGCCGGTAAAGTCGTTCGTGCTCTTGAGCTGGCCTTCGGCACCGGTCATGGTGGCAGGGACCTGAGCCCAGTTGGAGGGACCGTCCTTGCCCATTTCGTCGCCCATGCCCTTCCAGCTGCCGTTGCAGATGCGGCCCACGATGTAGTTCTGCTTGACCGCGCTTTCGTTAGGCACGTTGCAGTTCGGGTAGGCGACAGTGATAATACCGTATTTCTGTTTGATATGGCTTTCGATATTTTTTTTCGAGGAGGCTTCTTCGCCACTCATGTTATTGCCGTGGCTATTGCTGTGGCTTGCGATTTCGTGCCCTTCGTCGGCCAGACCCTGGAATCCGCTCCAGTTGGGGTTCCAGTTCACCACCAGGTTGAAGGTAGCCTTGTAGCCATACTTCTTGAACATCGGACCAGCGTCGGTCACGTGGCTCGGAGCACCATCGTCAAATGTGAAGGAAGCGGCGCCCTTGCGGAAACCAGACCAAGTTGCAATTTCGGCATCCTGAGCGAAAGCAGAGCCTGCCGCAAACATTCCAACTGTAATCGCAGCGATAGAAATTTTGTTATTCATTATCCACACCTTTGAGAGTATATTATGTAACTCTAATCTAAGATTATCCATATTAAATGGGCTTTGTAAATTTTCTTTTTGTTGTATTCTGTTGTAACTTTACCAATAAGCTTTATTTTTCACAGTTCCCTGCTAGTGTCATCTTGAGCGGAGTCGAAGGATCTCGGAGTAGGCTTCTTGTCTAAAAATCCTATATTTCTCTTTATGGATTTGCAGTCGATTCTTTCTTCCGTTCTTGACGAAGTCTACGAAAAAAACGAATATCCGGCATTAGCCGCGCTCGAAGCTGAATGGTCCGAAACGCGCCCTTTCGAAGGGCTCCGTGTGCTGGTGGCGACCCCGATTTACCGCAATACGATGACTCAGTATCGCGCTCTTTTGGCGGGTGGGGCATCGCTTTTGGTCGGTTTTTCGGGTATGAACGACCCCGATGTTGTCGATTTTTTGAAAGATTGGGGCATTCCCGTCGTGATTCCGGCAGAAATGCTCGAAGCGGAGTCCCGTGGTGAATTTGTGGACTTGGTGCTCGACTGTGCGGGACCTTTTGCGGCTCTCCATCCGAAAATCGGCTTTGTGGAACTCACCCGTTCGGGCGTTCAGTACTACCAAAACGCTAAAAAGCCCGTTTTTGTTGCCGATAGCGGAATCGTCAAGCGGATCGAGACGTCTTTAGGCACCGGTGATGGCTATTTTAGGGCGCTTGAAAAGCTCGGCTTGGGTGCAGGCGAAAATGCGTCTGGCGCCGATTTCGAAGGAAAAAAGTTATTGGTTTTTGGTAGTGGCAAGGTCGGTTCGGGAATTGCGCTCCAGGGTGTGCGCCGCGGTTGCGCTGTATCCGTAGTGACGGACCTGAATCGTGCATCGTCTGAAAACGCTCCTGAAAACGCTCCTGAAAATGCCGCAAATTCGATGCCTGCAGGTGATTTTTCGGCGGTTTTAGAGCAAAATGGTGTCAATGTGGTCGATTGCCATGACTATGCGACCGTCTCCGCGCTGATTGAAAAGGCTGACTTTGTGGTGACTGCAACGGGCATAAAAGATGCTCTTGCTGCCCCGGAACTTCAAAAATCGCTCCTTTCGACATCGGCTGTTCTTGCGAATATGGGCGTCGAAGATGAATACGGTGAAGCTGTTCCCGTCGAAAAGGTGCTCAATGCCAAAGGTCCTTTGAATTTTATTCTCGAAGAACCGACGCATCTCAAGTATATCGAGACTTCGCTTGCGCTCCATGCGGCCCTTGCCGAACGCTTGGTGCAGGAGGCTGCCGGCAGTACCCAAAGCGGTTCGGATTGCGCGGCTATTGATGAAGGTCTCCGTTTCCCTCCGCAAGAAATTGAACAGCGCTTGCT
This sequence comes from Fibrobacter sp. UWB11, assembly GCF_900143015.1. Taxonomy (NCBI): domain Bacteria; kingdom Pseudomonadati; phylum Fibrobacterota; class Fibrobacteria; order Fibrobacterales; family Fibrobacteraceae; genus Fibrobacter; species Fibrobacter sp. UWB11. The sequence continues at coordinate 44,764 of NZ_FSRT01000004.1, forward strand.
TACCATTGCCATTCAAAATGGTGTTATCGGCCCTGAAATTTGCAGCATGCTTGGCGGCATCCCCACAGAAATGGACTAAAATATGACCCCCGAGAACATGAAAAAGGTCGTAGACCTCTGCAATCAAGTTTCGAACATCACCTACGAGAACTTGACGAAAATCATCCGTCTGGAACAGACGGGAAGTGCCGCCGGTGCGCGCAAACTCGACGATAGCGACCAGAATGATATCGATTCCTGGATGGGTGGGGGCACTTGCTTTAGCATGACGTGGCACATGTTCCAAGCACTCATGGACATGGGCTTCAAGCCGCGTCTTGTCATGGGGCACAAGCGCAAGGAACGTAACATCCACTGCGCCCTCATCTTGCCCGACCCCGACGGCAGCATTGTCACCCCGGACGCCGTTCCGGGGTCGCCACTCACGTTTAATTCCGAATTCTTACTCGATCCCGGTTACTTGATTTTCGACCCGCTCCCAATGCCCCTCCCGCAGCCGTTTGGCACTGGCGAAGCCTTTTTCCCGCTTTCCCCGAACTGCGTGCGTCTCGTGCGTCCGACCATGGAATCCATGGAACTTTGGACGGGTGGCGCAGGCGCGCCCATGAAGCTCCGTTTCGAGTACCCTGTGGAGGGCGTTTCCGTCGAAGAATTCAAGCACCATTGGAACGAAAGCTTCTATCGCGAAATGATGACCTACCCGGTCTTGAACCGCCTTGACCGCGAAAAGGGTATCCAGTATTACTATCAGAAGGGAAACCTCGTCGTTCGCGATGCGGCTGGTTCAAAAATGACGAAAATCGAGCCCGCCGACCGCGTCCAAACCCTCAGCGACATCTTCAAACTATCGCCGGATATCATCGAAAGAGCGCTGAAAATCCTAGAAAAAAGATAAGAGTTATGATGGGCGGTGAGCCCTGATTAACTTATTTCAGCTTCTTGAGTTCGTGCATCATCATTGCCATGCCGATGATGGCTGCGCCTGTATCGGCAATGGGCTGTGCTAAGAACACACCTTTCAATTCAAAGTAGTGCGGTAAAACGAGCAGGAACGGAATCAAGAGAATCACCTGACGGCACGCGTTCAAGAACATAGCTCTGAGCGCCTTTCCTGTTCCCTGGAAAAAGTTTCCCGACACCATGCCAAAAGGAATCATGAAGAATGCGGCGGTAAAGATTCTCATGGCCCAAGCGGAAACTTGTTGCAATTCGAGATCGTTCGGGGCGAACGGGGCGACGAATGCTTCTGCTTTCCACATCACGGCGGCCCAGCAAATGAACATGAACGCGCCTGCATAAATAAACGAGAACTTGAGCGTTTCGCGAACGCGGCCATTGAGCCTAGCGCCGTAATTGTAGCCGATAATCGGTTGCGTTCCGTGGACAAATCCCAAGAGCGGAAGCACTATAATCGAAACAACGCTGTTGATAATGCCGAATGCCGAAATCGCCAAATCGCCACCCGAGAGAACTCCGGTCGGTTTGATGCTGATGTTTCCGTAAGTCGTGAGGCTCCAGGCGAGAATTGCGTTCATAAGGCTGTTGCAAATCTGCATTACCGAAGGCGGCAATCCCAAAATGTAAATCTTGCGAACGTAGGCGGCATGCAGTTTCATGTGGCGCCAGCGAATCTTGATGGGCGAAGACTTTTTCACGAAGAACTGCGTAATCAGGCTGCTTGCGACCAACTGCGAACAGATGGTTGCCCAGGCGGCGCCTTCGATACCCCAGTGGAACTTCATGATGAACAGCCAGTCCAAAATAATGTTGGTCACGGCGCCTGCGATTTCGCGGAACATGGCGGTTTTGGGGTGACCCATCGAACGGATAAAGTGGTTCATGCCGGGCGCGATTGTCTGGAATACGGCACCGCACAGCAAAATGCGCATGTAGCTTTCGGCAACGGGGAGGGTCTGTTCGCTAGCTCCGAAAAGCTTGAGGAGCGGAGTCATGAAAACCTCGCCAAATGTAAAAGCGAGAATCGCCATGATAATCAGGAGCGAAAACGAGTTGTTTAAAATGATGCTCGCCTGGATGTATTTCTTTTGCCCAAGGCGAATGGCAAAAAGCGTGTTGCCGCCCACGCCGACCATCATCGATAACGCCATGATAAATAGGCAAATGGGGAAGCAGAGCGTAATGCCTGCAATGCCCAAACTTCCGACACCCTGGCCAACAAAGAATCGGTCTACAATATTATAGAGAGCGTTCACGCACATGCTTATGATGGCGGGAACTGAAAACTGCAAGACAAGCTTCGGGATGCTTGCTGTGCCAAAAGAATTAAGGCGTTCGGAGTAAAATTCACTCATCGCGCCCAAATATAGCAAAAGGCGAGTGTAGCGCCAATACTTGTATTGGCATTACCGAGCCGAGCTATATTTTTACCTTTTTCGCTAGGGCGCAGCCACCTGGTTTTTGCCGCAGTTTTTGGCTACATACAGCAATTTGTCGCTTTGGGCGATAAGTTCGGTGATTTGAGTCACGTCGGCCCCTTTCTGCGATGCAAGCCCAAGGGAAATCGTCACCGGGATAATCGTATCCATCCATGAGAAAATGTGGCGCTCGATGGTAAAACGCAATTTTTCGGCGCGCTTCTTGGCATCTTCTGGAGAAATATCGCTCATGAGCAGCAAAAATTCTTCTCCGCCGTAGCGGGCGAGCAGGTCGGAATCACGCTTTTCGTCGTTCAGCAACCGGGCCACTTCTTTTAAAATGAGGTCCCCGCATTGGTGCCCCCAAGTGTCGTTCACGTGCTTGAAGTTGTCTACATCGATCATCACGACATGGACAAACGTGTCGTTGCGGCGTGCAAATACAAGTTCTCCGGCCGAACGGTCCATGAATGCTTGGCGGTTCAAAATGCCTGTCAGTGAATCCATGGTCGCTGCTTCGTAGAGCTCACGGCTAAAAGCTTCTTCGCTCGGGTCCTTGTAGGCAACCTTTAAAACCATCTTGCCAATCTGAAGCCTGTTGTCAGAATCAAGAATTTGCTTGTGGATGAAGTTCCCGTCGACAAACGTTCCATTTGTGCTGCCAAGGTCTTCGACCGTGACATTCTGTCCGTCAAACGAAAGGGAACAGTGCTTGCGGCTTACCAGTTCGTCTTCGAAACGAATGTCGGCGTCTTGCCCGCGTCCGAGAATCACGGTCCCCTTTTCGAGAGGTATTTGTGCAAACGCGCTTTGCGGGTACAGAACTATTAAATGTGGATGAATGACCATCGGGTTAAACATGATGGTGTTGTCTTTATTGATGATGGTTTCATCTTCCATAATAATCCCTCGCGTTAGCGCTATCCCTATTTAAAATATAGAAGTAGTTTTAAGATTGGTTTGAAATAGTTTGAACTTTGAACTTCGAATTATCCATATAATACAGGCATGATACGCCTTGTTTTGTAAGTAGATTTTTACAATGTTTAAACAAATTTTCAAAACGTAAGTTTTGTGTTGAAAAAGTGTGAATAAAAGCACGGATTGGCTTACATAAATTTTTTTTCACATATCTTTAATAGAAAAAATTTCCTTTTTTCAATTAAAAAAGTAGATTTCATGCGGTGTAGTATATCAAGGAGGGCTTCTTCTTGATGTTCTGCGTGGTCAGAGAGAACCAAAATGGATAGAAACACAATGAAGAACACAATTAAATCCTTAAAACTATGGGTATTGGGCTGTGCTATGCTCATTGCAGGTGTGCAAAGTGCATCGGCAACATTGACCGGGTGTGAGGGAACCGTTTATCTAAAGCTTCCTGATGGATGGACTGCCGCTTATTCCGCTGCTGGTGGTCAGTTTGTTGCTTTTTCGAAGAGCACTAAGTATACCGGCTGGTATGAAATTAGCACTGCTAAAATCGGTGGTACAAACGGAGCGACTGATTTCTACATCTCGAAGGCTTTGAATGACTATGGCCAGACGGGTGGTATTACTCCGACTCAGATTGGTGCCAATGTTCAATTTGCTAATGGCAAGGGCTTCTCTTGCGCCGATTTTGGCTCAAAGACGAATGAACTTTGGATCCAACAGGATTTCACGGATCCGACCAAGCCTTATGTCAAGGGAGATCCTCCAGACGTAAAGTATTTCTACGTGTTCTTGCCGGATGACAAGGTTTGGAAGAGCTCTGTGCCGATGATTAGCGAAAACGGCAAAGATAAAGAAATGGATATCGATGCCGATAACTGCGGTTGGTATTACAGACGTTATGTCGATGAAGCCCTTCCGACGGAAGTCTTCATCCATAGAGATGATGACGAAACGTTGCAGTATGCCATCGGTATGCAAGGTGAAGGTGCTGAAACGCTTGAAAAGATTGACTTGGACGGTTTGTTTAATGGTGTTTTCAATAGCGAACCGGGCTATAGTGGCGCATTGTTCTTTGTTGCTGACCAGAAGAAGGCTGCTGAACTTCCCAGCATAATGTCTGGGTGGTATGTTGAAAGACCGGCTATCAATGGTAGCTGCTCCTATAACCTTGCAGCTCGTATTTATGACTCCGATGCTAAGTTGCATCCGGCATTCTCTTGCTATAGTGGTCCTGGTGATGGCCCGGCTAATGACGGTTGCCAGAAAGTAGACCAAACGAATGCTGCTGCTGGTGCAAATCCGACTGTCGCTCTTAATGCTATTTATGACTGTATCGGTGTGACTCCGGGCATTGTGGAATCGACTCTTGACCGCGCCACTAAGAAGCCGAAGCTCACGGCTGCTGGTAAAAAGTGCTTTATTGATGAGAAGTATTTCAACATGCTTTTCAATTACACTCCTGGTGTGAACGAAGTGACTTGCTTTGATATGCCGTTTACCCGTGCTGACGATGGCAAGTGGGAATTTGACTCTGACTTCTATACAAGCCCTGGTCTTGAAACCCCTGTTCAGGGTGGTTTCTACCCGGTTGAAGCTACCGATGAAAAGAAACTCAAGGATGCTGACTCTACGCAGCAAGCTGCTCCGTTAGCTCGTACAAAGCGTACTGCAGAAGGTCCTGTGTTCTATGGTCCGAATCTTCGTGAACTTCACCCGACTGAAAAGATTCCGATGATTGACGTGATTTGCAATGGCCCGGGTTGGAAGGGCGGTCATAAGTGCGATGGTCTCTTCGCTGATGGCGATGGCACCGAAGCCTTCTATACTGGCCTTAGCCCGGCTAACACTGGTGCTTGCGTCTTTGGTTGGAGCTGCCCGGATAAGGCTCCTGCAAATTGGGCATTCTTTGTGGATGGAACTGAAACTTCTGCTGCTTCGGGTAGCCCGCGTTGGAAGTCCGAAGAAGGCGGTAAGGGCAATGCCGGTCGTAACCAGCATTTCTGCTTCGAATCCCATGCTGAATTCCGCTTCAAGAAGGGACTCAAGTTCAGCTTCCGTGGTGACGATGACATTTGGGTTTATATTGATAACAAGCTTGCTGTGGACCTTGGTGGTACTCACCTCGCTGCTCCGGGCTATGTGGACTTGGATACGTTTATGCCCAATGGCAAGGCTGATTCCACCTATGATATCGATATCTTCTTCTGCGACCGTCGTACTACGATGAGTAACGTCCGTATCAAGACGAACATGTTCATTGAACAGACCGTGGGTATTAAGGCCGAAGGTCACCAGAATAGCAATGAAGACTATAGGCTGACTGGTGGTAACAACAAGTTCAAGCTGAAGTATTCTCAGTCTGGTGGTGGTAGCTGCGCTGCTGCAAGAGGTACTGCAGTCGTGTTGGAAGGCAAACAGATTACGGATGCAGGCTATAAGATTACTTATACGCTCACCACTGATAAGAGTGGTTCTGACCCGACCAAGACGATTATTTCTGCAGAAGAATTCGAAGCTAATCCGGTTCAGTTAGATGGCATCATCGATGTCACAGAACCGGGTGAACCGATGATTAACGAAATCAAGTTGAAGAAGAGACTTACTCCGGATACGTACTATCTGCGCATTACGATTGGTACTGATGTCTATATTATGTCCTGGGAAATTAAGGGTAGCGTTGCTGTTGCTAACCGTGATGCCGTTATTGTTGACGCAACTGGTTACAAGAGCCCGGTGATGCCGTTCAAGAGTTCTGCAATGGCTACAAATGCAGCCGATGTTACGGTTGACCAGCTTATCCCGCTCTACATTGCTCCGATTACGGATCCGTGTGGTGGTACACCTTCTGCTACTTGCACCCAGCCGGTCCAGTTGAGCGCTGCTGTTGGTTCTGAATATTCCTTGGATGTTAAGGACGCTGCAGGCAATGCTTCTACTCTGGTTACCTTCTACAAGTTGGAAAACGGACAACTTTCAATGGTTGACCCGGTCAAGTACAATCGTAAGATTGGTGCCGGTGGTGTTGATACCCTTTATGCAACTATCCCGTTCAACCAGTTCACGACATCTCAAAATGAGACTGTGGTCATCAGTGTAAAGGATAGTCCTTATAAGGCTACGCTCTCGTTCTTCGTGCCGACGATTGCGTTCGTTGAATCTGAAACGTCTTTGACTGTTAAGACTTCGGAACCGGATAACGTAACTCACTTGAAGTCCGAAGAAGTTGACTTCTACTTGATCGCTCTTGACCCGACTAAGAATAACTCTCCGTGCGGTGATGCTTGCAACTTTAAGGTGACTGCTGGTTCTGAACTCTCTAAGGGCTTGGAAATCCTTTATGGTCCTGATTCCACCGTTCACGTTGTGAATGGTCGTGCAACGGTTACCGTCAAGTCTTCTATGGTTTATGAATTGCCGACTTCTTCTGCAACTCTCCATGTGAAGGGCCCGAGTGCTACTATGATGCAGGCTAAGGTTGTCAACTTGCAGTTTATTGAACCGCCGGTTCCGACACCGCTCTTGGCCGATATCTTCGACGTCCATGGCGAACTTCCGGCTTCTTCGATGAACATCCCGGCTGAATACTTCAGCATGCAGACGGAATACCTCGATGGTATTGGTGACTCCCTTGCTATTTACTACTACCGTCCGTTTATCAACCACGAAGACTCCCTCCCGAATAAGATTGCAGTCTTCTGGGATGAAGATGAAAAGGATTCTGTGGTCTTTGAAAAGGCTGAAATTAAGGCTGGTACTGTTTGCGGTGCTGCTGCATCTCTGCCTGATTCTCTCTGCTTGCCGCGAATCACTCTCGGTGGCAAGAAACTCTCCAAGAATGTGAAGACCTCTGGTAAGGGTAAGCTCAAGTCTTGGGCTACTTACACGGCTCGCGGTACTGTTGTGACGAACTTCTACTCTTGCGCAATTTATGACCGCATTGCCCCGATCATCGTCTCTGCAAGAGCTATGACCGAAACTATGGGCGGTGTTGACTTGGCTAAGCTCAAGATCGAATTCTCTGAACCTGTTCAGAAAACGACCGAAGGCGATGCTAAGGGTGATGCAGTTCTTTCCTTCTACATTAACAATGGAAAGCAGCCGCAGTTTACCGAATATATACCGCTGAACCCGGGTTCTTCGATTCCGCCTTCTACGAACTCGAACACCATGAATTTGCTTTACAGCGCAAATGGCTTGTTCCCGCAGTCTGGTGACTATATCCACTTCGGTAGCATTGCAGGTGTGGGCCTCTTTACGGACCAGTCTGACTATGCAACTTATCCTGGTGGCGATACTCTCCGTCCGGCTGATGATGCTACTTATGGTTGGAACATTGCTCCGGGCTATAATGCAAGTGGACGTCTCCCGTCTCCGTGGGTATTGATCTCTGGTGATGTGAGTGCCTACGCTGTCAGAATCATTCCGTCCGCAATGGGTGGCATTCCGAGAACTCCGGCTGAAGCCGCTAACCTTGATGCGTTCGACATCTTTACCTACGACGCAAACAAGGATGACGACAACTTCAGAGCAGACATCCTTGCTGGTCAGGGCGAATTTGAAAAGTATGGCTTTATTCCGCATGGCTGGTATGTCAAGACCGATATGGGTGCCATGATCGAATCCAAGGAAGATTTTGTCAACTCCAACAAGAAGAACGTGTTCTTTGATTACGAACTCAGTTTCTTCACGAACTTGGGCTCTCATGTGGCAACAAAGAAGGGCCGCATCTTCTGCGATGACGACAAGAACTTTGAAGTCAACCAGAAGTACTACTTCGGTGGTGCAGGTCACAACTGCGTTGAAACCCGTAGGAACTTCTACATCGTGTGGAACATGAAGTCCGACAAGAACCGCCTCGTTGGTTCTGGCGCCTTCATCACCAAGCTCAAGACTTACGTCCAGCTTGATAACCACGGTAAGAAGAACAAGTTCGACAAGACCGAAATGTGGGGCGTCCGCCATAACGCTAAGACGATTGGCAGCTTCCCGGTCTACAAGGCCAATCCGTAATAGAGATCTTTAAGGTTTCAGAAAGCCTCCCTTCGGGGAGGCTTTTTCTATATTTCTATACATGCGAAAGTTTATAATTGCAGCTTCTTTATGCGCTATGGCTTGGGCCGGATCGCCAACTGATATGGACTCTCTTTTCCGCGGAAACGAGTACAAGCCGACGCTTAGTGCATCGCTCCGCGATACGACAAGCAATTCTGCAGTACCTGCCAAGGTCTCTGGCAAGAATGACAAGGGTGATGGGTTCTACATGCTCCAGTTCGAAGCTGTAGGCGATTTTGACGCCGCTCAGAGGCGCAAGGCTCAGCTCTCCGCTAGCACCGGCTATACCATCCAGGTCGTGTTCGATACACCGTTCTACAAGCTTCGCGGCGGTGGATGGAACAAACGCAAGGTCGCTGAGGACAAGGCTCGCGAACTCTCCGCGTACAATATCAACGCCTTTGTTGTAAAGATCCGATAAGCGCGTATAAAAGCGCTAAACGCACAAAGAGCAGGCTAGGCCTGCTCTTGTTGTTTTTTAATTCAGAATTGCGCCGTAGGCGCCTACAGCACGCCAAGAATCTGCTTGATGCTGTGGTCGTCTAGCTTTAACAGCGCACGTTCCTCTGGGGGCACGTAAGCCATCTTGCGCTCGTTGTCGGGCCTCTTGGTGCGGTCTCGGAGCACTATCGCTTTGTTCTTGAGCGAGTAGAAGAATGGGCCTGTCTTGACAAATTGCTTTTGGTGCAGCGCTTGCTTGATGGCATCGCTTAATACGGCAGTAATCTTGGGTGTCGCGTGTTCAACGTTGTGCAATTCCAGAAGTCTCTGCAACAATAATTCTCCATGGATCGGGGATTCGCTATCGACATAGAACTTTAGCTGTTCGATAAGCTTGTCCACCGGGAGCTCTTGAATGGGCAAATCGTCTCCGGAGCCTTCCTTTGCAAAGTGGACCACATTGTAAGGCTCGGCTTGAATATCGCTGTTCTGTTCCGCATCGTCAATAGAAAGGTCTTCTTGCGGTGGCGGTGCGACGCTCTGTTCAATTGCAATGGTGGCAATCAGATTTTCTTTTTCGTCTGCGTTCGAAATGTTCCAGAGCGGAAGCCACATGGGGAGGACCTTCCAGCCGAGTCTCGTAAATGCATTCGGACGAGTGTATTCGCGATCTTCAATCGACTCGTTGTATAGTCCGTAGCTGCAATCGCTTTCGATTACCGCAAGGAAACGCTTGGAATTGTTGGCGTCAACGATGACCGGCCCCACCGGTATGTTGCATGGGGCTATGTAGTCCTTAAATGCAATGGATTCTGCCTTGAGAACTTCTTTAATTTGTTTGCTGAACGGTGTGTCGATGACGTTGGTGGTGCCCGTTGCATTTTCGCTTGTGGACTTACTCTTGAGCGAAACAACCCATTCTTGGAATAGACCTTCTTTTTCTGTTAACTTGTCTGATTCTTCGTTGTTCAAGAACAGGCAAAGGCTCTGCTTTGCAAGTGTGGAGCCTATGGCGAGTTTGCGGCTTTCTGTAGCATTCGAAACATCGTCGATGTCTACGCAAACCAGAATTTCGTCACGGTATAAATCTACAGCGCGTTCAATGGTTTTGATGTAGAACTTGTTTTGCAGAGTTCCTTGAGTAAAGAACTTGGCAACGTTGGGATTCTTTTCTAAATGATTTTGTAGTGCGACTTCGATTTCTTTGCAAAGAGCCTGGCTAGAAGCTACAATTCCAAGTGTTTGGCTCGGATTCTTTGTCGCATGTTGGATAGCCTTTTCTGCAATGGCCGAAATCTTGTCGTGAACGACTTTTACGGTCTGAGACTTGCCTGTTGTAATCGTTGAATTCGGGAATTGCGCAATTTCGTTGTTGTAAATTTTGTTATTTGCAAAACGGAACAACGCCGGGTTTGCGTATTGCATTGTATAACTGATAACGCGTGTAGGAATTCCCTTGCGAAGCGCTGCAGAAAGCACGTTGTCTTTAAAGAAAATCGATTGTGAAGAAACTTCCATATTGCAGGCGTCCATGGGGAGCGCCTCAAGCGTTGGCTCGCAGGGGTTTCCAAATAGAATGACTTTCTTGGAATTGAAAATTCCTGGCATGGCTTCGGCTATCGTCATGCAATCGGCATCCAATAGCAATGCGACATCAAATGATTCAAAGTCTGGATGGTATGATTGTGATAAAGTAACGATTTGCAATCGGGCGGGATTTTTTTCGACCGTTTCGTGCATGGCACGGAAGTTTGCGTTCGAGAATTGGTCTAGCAATGTTCTGTATTGCTTGCCCTGTTGCTTGCGGTTCTTCGAAGACGGACTGAACAATTCCGGACATTCTGCGGTAGCCGCTTGCATTTGGCTGTTTGTCCATGAACGGGCAAATGCCATTGCAACGTCTTTACTAGCGTTCTTGGAATCCTTTACGAATTGCGCAAGATTTTCACATGGCGAATCGTTGATGTTTTCGATGTGCTCGCAAATCTGCAAGTAAACGTCTTGCTTGTCCCACTGGGTGGACCAACGCTCGATTTTATCTGTCCACAAATCAATATTTTGCGATTCCAAGGATTCGCTTAAATTGAGCGATTTGCTGATGCTCTGGAGCGCCTTTAGCAGTTCTTCGACGCTAGCCTGGATTTTGTCTAAATTCTCGGCAAACGGTTTGAACAAGTGCCATTTTGCAAGCAACTGCATCAGATAATCATGCTGGTCGCTGTTCTTGATTCGTGCGCGGAACACGTAGTAATGGCGGATCTTGTTTGCTAAATCATTCCAGTCGGTCTTTTCGTATTTCCAGTCTTTACCGAACAGACGCGTGGCAAGTACAGAGGAATCTTTGTACTTGCGTCTGTATTCTTGCATTTCGATAAGCTTGTCGATTTGCTCGATAAGCATGTCATCGGAGGTAATGCTCTTTGGGTTCTTGAAAACGCTAAGCAAAATGCGCTTGGGTCTGCGGTAGTGATCCGAGAGCGACTTGAGTGCGGAATTGAGACTATCGTAAAATTCGTTGCGGGCTGCAACAATGTTTACGTCAATGGCATCTTCCAAAAAGATGTCGGAGCCCTTGCGGCGATAACTAGACCAACGGGCGCCTGCACTTGGCAAATCGTTGAGGTCATCTTGGTAGGCTATCCATCCGTTTGAATGGAGATTCCAGTCTTCAAGGCCCGGCATATCCTTGTCGAAATTTTTCTTGAAGACATTTATCAAAGTAAGAATGTCCGAAAGATTGAATCCATCGAGATAGAGCTTAGATTTGACGACGCTCTCGATGAATGGCTTGATGGTCTCGATTAAGTCTTTTGCTCGAGAAAGCTCTTCGCCAATCAAATTTTTGCGTTCTTTCGAAACAGCCGGCAACGTTATTCCTTGGAATGCGTTGTAGACTTCTATTCCGTTTTGTTCAAAAAATAGCTGAGTCATTTCTTCAAGGCTTGAATGTATTGCCTTGAATTTGTCATAACGGACATCTGCAATGTTCTTGAATAAGTCACTTGCGAATTTTGACTTGACGTTTTTTAATTTTGTAATTTCGTCGAGCAATTCCGTGAGTGTTGCACCGCAGGGTTTGAGCGGAAAGTTGACGGAATCGTAGTACGTGACGAGTTTTGCACGGAGCTCGCTCAACGTGCTTTTAATCGTATCACGGTCGGGACCTTGAAACGATCGGAATGGCGGCTTCCAGGCGTTTTCAAAGTTAAACTTAGTGATGGCCCTACGGCTAATCACACAGACTTTTTTCTTTTGCTGGATGAGCTCTGCGGTTATGTTTACAGCGGCTTTAGCCTTTTCTGCTCCTGGGAGCGTTTGGATGGCATAAGCTGAATATTTTTCATCTAGTGCATCGATGACAGCCTTGTTTGTTTGCGAATCCGTAATGTATGGAAAATAGTGTTCCGCTGGATTGAAAACGTGGTCGTAAGGTTCTTCGTCAAAGAGCGATGGCTGCGGCAAGAATCCTTCGTTTCCGATAGTCGCAATGAAAAATTCGTTATTGGCTGCTTTTGCGGTTGTCCAGCACTCGCTTGTGAGTTTCTTTTTGAGAAGAATTTTGTTTGTGCTGTAAAACGTGATGCAATAGCCGTTGCGTGTAAACTTCCAATCTGTTTTAGCTGCAATCTTTTTTTCGAGCGTGTCGAAAAATTTTTGGATGTTGAACGTCTTGTTCTTGTAGAAATCCGAGGCTATTGGGAACTTGATGTTTTTATCGAGCGATTGGAGCGCGATATTTTCGATAGGTGCACAATCTGAAATGGTTAATGTATCGTGCTCGGTATCGTAGGTAAGCGGGATAAGGATTGCTGGGGCGAGCATCTTTTCGCCGCACTTGATAAATCCCGTTGCCATGTACAGGTCTTGGTTGCAAAAGTCTTCGACTTTTGATTTTAGAATTTTACGGAAAGTCTCGAGATCTGCTGTTTGCCTTTCTTCGTTATATTTGGCAGAAACAGGGAAAAAATGCGCGAGAGTGCGAGGCTTGGATTCATTTTGCCAAGTCTCAAAAAATAGGTCTCCGTTGTCTAACAGCAGCGGGGATTGAAACTTGTTTTTTTGCGAGAAGCTGAGGAGTCGGTCTTTGGTTTCAAAGGCTGCTGCTTCTTCGCGAATTCTTTCTATGGTAGTAGACACAGACGTTGATGCCATACCATGAATATAAATTTTTTTTAACCCATGTGAATACTAGTTGTAGCCCGTATGTATGGATATAGCGTCAATGCTTTCGTTACAGGGGTGGGAGCGTGTTTGCGACGAGTGTGATGGCGTCTTGTAGCGAAAGGGGGGCATTGTTTTGGGTGAGATGCGCCTTGAAGCAGACTCGTCCGAAAAGCATTTCGGGAGTAATGCCGGCCTCTTTGTCTTGCCTTAAACTGTGTGCGAGCTCACGCTTGGAAAGTTTTTTATTGTTGGCATCGACGATTAAGGGGTGGTGTAGGTAAATGGGGCGGTCTGTGCGTCCAAGGGCTTCCATTAAGGCGATTTGTCGAGCTGTAGAATTGCGGATGTCTTCGCCTCTCACGATATGCGTGATGTTTTCGTCGATATCATCGACACAGACTGCAAATTGGTATGTCCATTGGTTGTCCCTATCGCGGATAGGGAAGTCACCACATTGAAGTTTCGGATTTTCATGAAAGTCTCCCAAACGGAGATCGTGCCAGTCGATAACTTTATTTGGAACGATAAAGCGCAAATTGTGCGGAAGGGGGAGGCTGTGCGGTTCGTGCAAGCATTTTCCTTGATAAACGATTTCGCCTGTTTCGCTTTGCGGATTATCGGCAAGGAGTTGTTTGCGACTGCAATAGCACGGGTAAACTAACGATTTTTCTTCGAGCTTTTGGAGTGCTACATTATAAACATCATTTCGTGCGCTCTGAATACTTTCTGAATCATGCTTGAATCCCAACCAAGCTAAATCTTCACGGATTCCTTCGATGTAGGCGGGGCGCGCACGACTTTGATCGTGATCTTCTATTCTTAAGTGGATCTTTAAGTTCCATTTTTTTGCAGCAGCCCACACATAAAGTGCCGAAAGTAGATGGCCTTCGTGGAGATAGCCCGTGGGGCTTGGTGCGAATCGAATTTTTCCTGACATATTGCTTTTGTATGACACATCACAAATATAAGTTGTAAAATTGTTACTAAAGTCACATATTTTTTATGAAAAAACATAAATATTTTGTTTTTTTCGTAAAAAGCGATTTTGTTATATATATTATTGTCATTAAAGGGATGTGTATCCTTGGAAGACGGAGTAATTATGGGTGGAATGAGAATTCTTTCGAGAGCCTGTGTGGCTCTTTTCTTTGCTTTTGCAGCAAGTGCATTTGCAGAAGATGTTGTTGCAATGGCTTCTAACGGCTCGACTGTTATCTTGCATGACAATGGTCGTTGGGAATATCATCAGAACAACAGCAAAATTCGTGATGTGCGCGAGAGTGCAATTCCCGAAGATGCGAAGTTCAATGTGATTGTCGAATACGAAAAGCCCGAAATGGTGCGTAAGAACGTGCGACTTGCCATGGAGGCTGCTTTTGCGACTGAAGAAGAAATTCGTGACAGTTTGAGAAATGTACCGAAGGGCGGTTACATTTATTTTCAGGTAAAGACTTCACAAATCAAGAAGGGAATGCCTCGCAAGTTGACTTACTCCTTGTTCGATGGCAGCAAGAAACCTATATTTAAGAAAACGGTTTCTGATACCGAAGCGGTCCCGAGCGAACAGAGAGGAATATCGAATTTGCTCGTCGTTCCTGTGTATGGGCACCCCAAGTCCAACGTTATGTTGGCTCGTGTCGAGGCTCGTGACGGGATGGAGACGCTTGATATCGATATCCCCATTAGGTAATTTGCATTGCTAAAATTTGCGGTAGTCGATCTAGAAACGACCGGCGGACATGGTGAAGATAATCGAATAATGGAAATCGGAATCGCCCTGATGGACGGTTCCGAAATTGTTGGTACGTTCCACTCGCTTGTGGACCCCGGGCAGCCGATTACACCGTTTGTTCGGGAACTTACTGGCATCACTGACGACATGGTCAACGGCCAACCGCAATTTGGTGAGATTGCAGAACATGTGGCGGAACTTTTGCAGGACCGCATATTCGTGGCGCATAATGTGCAGTTCGATAACAAATTCATGACTGCTGAATTGAAGCGCTGCTGCATCAAGTTTAATCCTCCGAGACTTTGTACGGTTAAACTTGCGAGGAAAATATTTCCGGGACAACCGAGCTACAGTTTGCACAAACTCACGGAATCGTTAGGACTTCCGGATTTTAATCATCACCGCGCTTTGGACGACACGTTGGCTGCGGCTGCTATTTTGAAAGCTGCTTTGAAAAAAGTGGGCGAGGCTGGGGTGTTTAAAAATGTAGTGAATTTGTCTGTTGCCAAGAAACAGGCAATTAATAAGTAGTTGTTGGTCGTTTGCTATTGCCCCCTTCGCCATCCTGAGTGGCGATAAGTTCTATGCTCAGCCAACTGCGTGCGGAATCCCGGCTTGACCGGGAATCTCCTTTTTTCTACTTCAAAATTCCGGCTTTATATTTCAGCTTCAAGATACGAGCGGCGGATTCTTCGATGCGCTTCTTGTATTTTGAGTTCTTTTCGGAAAGTTCCATCATGATGTTGAGCATGTCCTTGGCTTTGGACGTGTAAGAAATCATGAGCATATCGTTGCCTGCATCGATGATGGCGGTGATGAGTCGCTTGAAGTCTTTATCGGGGTAGTTTTTGCGCGGTGGAATTTGCGTTTTGCCGCTTGCCCAGGCGCGAAGCGATGTGCCCCAGAGGTCATCGGTAAGCATAATCATGTCTGGGGAATACTTGCGGGCAATCTTGACGATGTTGGCGTCAAAGACGGCGGGGCGGCTGGAAATGCGCAAAAAGTGGACGCTCGACATCATCGTGACGGGGATGTCTTTGGAAAGAGTCCTGAAAAAGCTTATGTTCTGGTCGATTTTTTCTTTGGGCGATGCGCTGATGGCAATTTGATGGTCGCTGTTTGTCCAGGAATCATAACCGGGGAAGTGCTTTGAAACGCAGATGATGCCGTTGTCACGCATGCCATTGACGAATGCTCTTACTTTATAAGCATTTGTTGTGTCGTTTCCCCACGAACGGCGGCTTTCTTCCATGAATGAATTGGACTCGCGATGGTCCTTAGACGGGTCCAAAACGGGTGCCAAATTCATGTTGATTTTGATGTCTTTAAGCGCGCGTCCGATTTTCTTTGCAAGCGTGTGAATTTTTGTGGAATCCATGCGGCGCATTTCGCGTGCGCTTGGGGTATTGTGCCAATGATCGGAATACGATGCCAAACGATTGACAAGGCCGCCTTCTTGGTCGATAGCGGTGAATACTGGAATTTTTAAGTTCGAGTTGATTTCTTCAACTTTGTGCAGGTAATTATCCGTTTCCTTGAGGTGCTTGCCGGTAATGAGCAATCCTCCGATTTCGTTCTCGATTGCAAATTCAGACGTTGTAAGGAATACCATAATCATTTGCGCCGCCTTTTGGCGGAGTGTCATGGATTCCCATAAGGGCATAAGAGCGTCTGGTAAACCATAAGGGTTTTTGCCGGACTTTGCAGCGGAAGAAGATTGTGCGATTGCTGAAGACGATTGCGCAATTGATGACGAAGACTGCACAAAACTTACAGAGTCTTTTATGGAACAAATTTGCGACTCGTTTTTGGGCAGAAGGGATTCTGTTAATGAATTTATTGGGGTAAAGCGGCGATCGGACATGTCGTCGGAAAAGGCTGCTGAAAAAGCTCCCAAAATTGTAATTACTAACAGAATATTTTTGTACATGCGGTAAAAACTGCTAACCACTAGTCTTCTTTGCAAAACGGCGCGGTTTGAATTCACGCGGAGGGAACTCGAACTTGAGCTTGCCTTTCACGAGTGTGAGGTAGGCGTCGAACAGGCGACGAGTCTTGTTGCTGCGGAAACCCTTGATAAGCGAGGTCTTTTCACCAGCGAGCAGTTTCTTGATGTCGTCTAGCGGGAGTTCCTTGCCTAAAAGAATCTTCGGGAGCGTGATGCCGCTTGGTTCCTTCTTCACATAGCTTTCGGAGACGTAGCCCGTGAGCGTTTCATAAACGTCGGAACCGTCAACAGGCGATTTGCCGATAACTTCACCGAGTTCAATTTCTTCTGGCTTTTCGTCAAAGACAAATTCGATTTTGTTTTCGTCGTTTATGGTAAGAACGGCAGAAAATTCGGCACCTTTCTTGCTGCGGAAACCGGTCAGAGGACCAATCTTTCGCTTTGTCAAAAGTTCGATGATTTCGCTTTCGGTGAGGTGCTTTCCGCCGACAATCTTGCGGATTACGATGCCATCTTCAGTTCTGTAACGGCTGACGGTTTCAAAAACCTTCTTGCCATTCACGGGGCTAAAGCTAGCTTCGTTTTCGGTATCGTCTTCCTTGAATCCCTTGATGTTTTTCACCATGGTCTTGGTCATTTCGACGATGCCGCTCATGAATGCTTCGCGAGATTCCTTGCCCTTCGAGATGAGGTCCATCTTGTATTCCCATTCGCCGGTGAGTTCCGGGCTGGTGAGGGCTTCGCAGTTCATAGCAGAAAGGACCTTGATGAGGTCGAATGCCTTTGCTGTCGGAATCATTTCCTTGCCGTCGCGGATAACGTACTTGTCGCTCACGAGCTTTTCGATAATGGCTGCTCGTGTAGCCGGCGTTCCAAGGCCGCGCTCCTTCATGGCGTCGCGCAGTTCATCATCTTCGACGAGCTTACCGGCACTTTCCATCATCGAAAGGAGCGTGCTTTCGGTGTAGTGTGCTGGCGGCTTGGTAAAGTCTTCCTTGGCGTCAATTTCAAGCATCTTGGCGGTGTTGCCATTGAGCTGTGGAATGTTCGATTCTTCGTCGGATTCCTTGCCGTAAATTGCCTTGAAGCCCGGATCCACAAGAATCTTGCCTTCGGTAATGAACGTTTCGTTTTCGACTGTCGTGATGCGTGTCGTGTTCAAGTACTGCGCTGGCGGGAAGAAAACCGCGATAAAGCGCTGGCAAATCATCGTGTAGATTTTTTCTTCGGCTTCGGAGAGACCCTTCGGCACGACACCTGTCGGGATAATGGCGAAGTGGTCCGAAATCTTCGAGTTGTCGAAGACCTTCGGTGTGCGCTTCACGTAATTCTTGTCGAGCGCTTCTTGGGCGAACTTGGCGAGCGGGCCTTCGATTTTGCCGAGCGTTGCCTTTACCGGGGCCACGTAGTCTTCGGGCAAGCAACGGCTATCGGTACGCGGATAGGTCGTTGCCTTGTAATGTTCGTAAAGCGACTGGGCTATGGAAAGCGTCGTCTTGGCGCTGAATCCAAAGCGGTTGTTTGCTTCGCGCTGGAGCGTGGTGAGGTCATAGAGCTGACCGCACTTCTGCTGGCTCGGGGCGGTAGTCTCTTCGATGGAGCCTTTCTTCCCCTTGCACTTGGCGAGAATTTCCTGAGCGCGGGCTTCGTCAAAAATTTGCTTGACGCGGTCCTTGCCGTTTTCTTTATCGACGGTGAACCACTTGCCTTGGTAACCGGCTCCGGAGTTGTCGAACGAGGCTTCGATTGTCCAGAATTTTTGCGGTACAAAGCGGTTGCGTTCTTCTTCGCGCTTTACGATGATGGCGAGCGTCGGGGTCTGCACGCGGCCGCACGGCGTAATCTGGAACCCGCCCATGGAACTGTTGTACGCGGTGAGGCCGCGACTTCCGTTCATGCCTACAAGCCAGTCGGCTTCGCTACGGCAGAGGGCGGCGTTTCGCAGGTTCACCATGTCTTCTTCGGTGCGGAGGTGCTCAAAGGCGTCCTTGATGGCGGCTGGCGTCATGCTCTGCATCCAAAGTCTCTTGAATGTCTTGCCCTTGAAGTTCCCCTTGAGAATGTAATCTACGATGTAATAGAAAATCAGTTCACCTTCGCGGCCCGCATCGCACGCATTTATAATTGTCGTGACGTCCTTGCGTTTGATGAGTTTGCCGAGTGCGCTGAGGTGGCTTCTGGTCGTGGGGAGGGCGACGAGTGGGAATTTTTCCGGGAGCATGGGGAGCGTTTTCATGTCCCATGCCTTGTAACGTTCGTCAATATCTTTTGGGTCCGCGATACCTACGAGGTGACCTATCGCATGGCTTACGATGGTCGTGTCGCTTTCGTAATAGGCGGTTTCTTTTTTGAATGTTTTGGCGCCGAGTACTTTGACCAAGTCTGCTGCTACGCTCGGTTTTTCTGCGATAATAAGGGTCTTACCCTCTGCAACCGGTTTTGCAGCTTTTGTAGCTGTCTTGGTGGCGGTTTTCTTTGTAGTGGTTTTGGTTGTCGCCTTAGTTGTAGTTTTAGTCGTTGCCATTTTTATTTCCACTTGAATCGTCCGAACAGTCCGAACAATACGGCCAGAACGGTAAAGGGGGCGTGTATGAATTCAACCGGGATGCACCATTTGAGGAGGTGTTCCTGCTTGAATATTTTGAGCCCGCGAATAATAAGTACCATGTCGCCGACACTTTTTAACAAGAATGCAATTAAGGTGGCGACGAATATTTTAAAGCTGAAAATCGAAAGAAAAGCGGTTACACAGAGCATTACGAGGAACATAAATACCATCGAGAGCACAAAGACGATTTTGGGCGTGTAGTAGATGGTCTTTGATGCCCAGCGTTTGCGCTGTTCCCAAAGTGCTTTGAGCGTTTCCTTGCCGCTAGTGGTGACGAACGTCGAAGGGGTAATGCAGTAACGCATGGCCCAGGGGCGGTCGGCTGCCAGTTTTTGCATCAGCAGGTCGTCGTCGCCGCTCTGTATTTTGATAACGCCCGTAAAGCCGTTTACGCTCTTGAAAAAGCTTTTGCGGTAGGCGAGGTTGTTGCCTGTACTTGTGAGCGGAAGGTGCATGGCGAGCCCTGCGGTCCCGGCTATGCGGTAAATGAGCGTTTCGACAGCCTGCATGCAAATGATAAATGGTGATTGGCTGTCGGTCGGAATATAGGAGTGCCCGGCGACAAGTTCAATCCCCGGTTCGAATTCCTTGATGATTCCCTTGATCCAGGAAGGCTGCACGATGCAGTCGGCATCCGTAAGGCAGAGAATTTCTCCGTTGCAGGCGTCAATGAGCTTGGAAAGCGCCTGTTTTTTGGGGCTTACACCTTCGGGAATGGAATCGATTGTAAGGATATGCAACTTGCTGAATTTGGCGGCGTATTCGGCAAGAATCTTCGGGGTGTCGTCCGTGGAGCGGTCGTCTGCCACCCAGACTTCCCAATCGCCAGCATAGTCTTGTGCTAAAACGGAGTCTAGCGTTTCGCGGATTCCTTCGGATTCATTACGTGCCGCAATCAGGATGCTCACCTTTGGTAGCGGTTCCGGGTCGGCATAGCCTTCGCGTACTCGTCCGAGTGCACGGTAGAACCGCACTTCTAAACCGAGATAGAAGATCGCTAAGATAGCCAAAAGCCCGATGGCCACGTATGTCAAAATCGTTAGGAACATTTTTTCTTGGGCAAAATGTAATAACGTTTTTTTGAGTGTTTAAAACGCACTCTCAAAATCGCGGGGCATTTTTGCGTATATAATATAATAGTAAGTAACTGAGTGCTGAACGCGTGGGCAGTAACCGAGTTATTTTCTCGCGGAAAGTTTTGGCCAGGAATTTTCGGGCTTTTGGTTGAGGTATGTAAGGCGTGTCCAGGAATCGTCGCGGAATGCGCTACCGAGCATGAACTCGTCCATTTTCCCGGTAAATCCGCCGATTTTAAAGTCTGCAAACTTGCGGCTGCCGTCCCAATCTGTGCGAGTTTCTTCGGCTTCGATTGGAGCACCGTTGATAAAGAAACTTATTTGCGGTATGGAATGCTTGCTGAATGCAATGAAAATCCATTTGCCAGCTTCGATTCCTTTTGTGCCTGACGCCCACGTTTGTTTGTAACTTGCGGTGTCTGTGGCACCTTCATCGGCGGCATTTTCTGTGGCGATGTGATAGAATTCTACGACAAAGCCTTGTTCAGGTGAGTAGCGGAGTGCGTATTCATCTGCTTTTTCAAAGAGGGACTGTTGCTTTAGCGATTCGAGGTTGACCCACAGCGAAAAACAAAATTGCATGCCGTCAAAGGACAAATTAACCTTGCGGGAGGAATCTATCTTGGCGGAATTAGTTGCTGTGATAGATGTTGCTGCGTCAAGTGCAATAGATGTGCCGAGAACTCCGTCCGAGTCGCGATTTGCGGTTGATTCGGCGAGCGCTTTTGCGGAACTTAACGAGCCTTCAAAGTAGCTTTTTTCGGCATCGTCCTTGATGTCGGTTCCGCTATCAAAATGGTACACGAGCGAATAGCTGCGGTTGGTCGGGAACACGTCGTGAGCGTAACCCGATTCAAGTGCGTTGTTGAATGAAAGCTCTAGCGAGTCAGAGACGTTTAATGAATCCACGCTTACCCAGAAAATAGCTTCTTTTTCGTCAAAGACTGAATTCACAATCGGGAGCTTTTTGCTACGCTTGCCATCTTTTGAAATGCGTACAACTTCCCAGCGACCTTGCAAGCGAGCGAGTGTATCGATGTCGCTGTTTTCTGCGGTCAGGCGGAGCGCAAGCGGAATGTCGCTCACAAAAGACGAGAGCGTGTCTTCGCCTTCGGGGAGTGCAAGCGGGGCGACGAACGTGTATTCGATGTGGGGATAGTTGACGAGCGTCTGGACGGTCGTATCTGATTTGACGAAGACATCCCCGTAATCCAACGTGTCGTTTTCTATATAAATTCTGAGACCGAGCGTGTCGGTGGGCAAGCTGTCGATAATGGCCTTTTGCGCGTGAACGATCACTTTGCGTAAGATGGTCGTTCCGGGGATTGTGACCATGGCGGACGTGCCGTCTTCAATGAGGCTGTTGAACGCTATTTCGACAGAGCCTGGCGCGCGGAGCGTATCGCTAACGGCGATGGAATCGTCTTCGGTGACGCTTACGTTCTGTACGAGGAACCGTTTGCCGGATTCTTCGTGGAATGCTTCGACGGCGTAAGTGCCTGCAGGAATGGAATCGAGGCTGTAGTAGCCTGTGGAATCCGTTTCCGTGGTGTAGGCGGCGGGGAGCTCGCCTGAGGCCGCGTCAAAGTCGCTAGGGACGCAGTGCACACGTGCAAATGCGGCGGGGTTGCCGTTATCCAAAAGGAAAATACCGGCGAGTTCCGGAGAACCCGTCTCGGCGCTGTTGCCTGCAATATGGCTGTCGGAGGAGCAACCTCCAAAAATTGCGGTGGACGCAATCGAAACAGCCAATATGTTTTTGCAGAACTTCATTGATACCAATATATATAAGATTTGCTAAAAGCGGGAGGGCTATTAATCGCTATAGTAATCGTTATTGGATATAGTGGCGTAATGTTTTGCCTGTTTTGGAGTATTCAATCACGATGACGTGCGCAGCGGGCATCTTGGCGGGCTTGCGATTGCCGGAGTACAGCGGGCGTCCTTGAATGTCAAAGATGCGGTAGAAGCCTGCTTCGGCTTCGGTCGCGCGCTGCATGGGGGAGGCGATGCCGATGGTTCCGCTGCTCGATTCTGCTGTGATTGCTGAACTGCTGGATTCCGCGACGCTCGATGAAGAAACTTCGCTAGAGCTAGATTCCGCGACCGCAGAGCTGCTTGCGGGAGCCGCACTGGAACTAGATTCTGCCGCGCCTTCGACGGTGAACGTCACGTATTCAGACATCCACGTGAGTCCGGAATTGTCCGTCACGACGGCGACTGCGGAATGTGTGCCTGCGGCGAGATTCTTGGCGGTAACCTGGTACGGCGCGGCGGTTGATGTTCCGACGAGCGTGTTGCCGACGTAGAATGCAACGCTTTTCACGGAGCCGTCGTTATCCTTGGCGTCGGCTTTTAAGGTCACGTCTGCGCTTGCTGTGATTTTTGCGCCAGCGGCAGGTGCGGTGAGCGTTACGCTTGCAGCCTTGTTGCTTTGACCGAAGCCCTGGTTGTATTCGGGCATTTTGCCGTAGCGTCCGCCGACGCCCGAGAGGTTCGGAATTTCTTTCGGGAGGTCTGCGACATTGCGCTTTTCAAAACTGTAGCTCGGGTTGAATGTTTCGGCTTGCGGAACTCCGCTTTTCACGGTGCCATTGTAGCGGTGTTGTTGCTTGGTGCCGTTCCCGAACGTAACTCCGCTAAAGTAAACGTAGCCGTTATCGCCCCATTCGGCCAAATAGCCTTGGCCGTTGTCGATATAGCTATTCTCGTAGCGCACGTAGGCCTTCGCATTTGCGCTGTGACCATTCGCCCCCGCTACAAAGAAGCGGTTGTAATCTACATACTGGTTGTACAGATGCACCTGCGAGCCGTTGTTTTCACCGGTGACTTTCGGGACGCGACCGTAAGTGTTGTGCCAGTAGTTGTTGGCGTAAGTTAAATGGGCGTCTTCAACGAGAGCCATGTAAGGGTCGGTACCCCAGCAGTTGTATTCGTTGGCTCCGTCAAAATCGAGATAACTGATGGTGGCGTTGTCGACAAATTCCATATCCATGCCATCGGAAATCCATTTGTAGCTGATATGGTCGGCCCAGAATTTGTTTACGTGTTTGCTGGCGGTGCCTACGGTTTCAAGGCCGTCGCCGCCTTCGATCAAGTGCGGGTTCACATCGTAAATCGCGAGGTTGCGGTAGATGTGGTTCCCTGAACCTTCGTTACTGCGCACGGCGATGGATGCTCCGCGGAGATTTGCGCCACGGCCCATGCCCACGAGACTCTTGTTCGGCTTGGTGGTAATCCAGTTGCTCCACGCCTGCAGATTTTCGCTTTCTTGCACAATCTGCACGCCGGCTTCGGTGAGGTCGCTGCAGCTGTTCGCCTTGAAAGTGATGCGGTAGAACGTGTTGGTCTTGCCGGTCACGCGATTCTTTTCGGTACATGTCGTCTTGCACCAGGTGCGGCCTTTGCTTTTGGCTTCGGTCACCGCATTGCGCATTTGCCTAAAGTCGTAAGTGCCTTCGGGCACGAGGATTGTAACGGCGTCGTTGCTCTGCAAGTACTTGCGGATGCTTGCGGAATCGCTTGCAATGACGACTTTGCCTGCATCGCCACCCGTTGTGGTGACACCGAAGCCCTCGGCTTTCACGTTGAAAGTGAAAAGTAAAACTGCGGTTGGGTCAGATTCGTCACTCGTCCAAATCCATTTAGCTTGCGTATTCGGGGCGAAATTTTCGAGCGCACCGCCACTCGGGAGCTTGTTGTTTGCGTAAGAAAGCGTTGTGGCGCCTCCCCATTGCGAGAGGTCGCGGCCCTTGTTTTTCCAGGAGTTGTTGCTGACAACGGGCTTTGACTTCCAGCCACTGCCGGAATAGTAAGATTTGTCGAGGTCGTCGATTTGCACGAGAACGCCCGGGGCGCCTTTGCCGTTCACGCTCACGACAGAAATGGCGTTTTCGCCGGGCAGGAATGTCATCGGGATAAAGCGCACTCGGCCTGCCTGGTTATCTTCGGCGAGGAGTGAACCGTTGTGGTAGAGCCTGTAACCGCCATCGGCGACAATCCAAATGCCGGGACCATTCCCTGCATTGTAAGTGGCGGCAATCAGCTGTGAACCGACTTTGTCGCCACCGCCGTAAGCGGCGTCGGACGGGAGCGTAACGACTTCAGAGGCTTGAATTTTTGCAGCCGCATCTGCCGCGTGTACTGCGGAAATTCCGAAAATTGAGACAACGCTTGCAAGCGCTATTTGACCAAAACCTTTCATACCCATTGTTCCTCACTTTTTTGCGATTACCCAACTTTTGGCTTGTTCCATCCCTTTATAGCAATTAAGCCAGGCGTTGCGGGCTGGCGTCTGAAGCCCGCATTGGGGGTAATGGAAGACCGCGAAGCGGGCTGCAATTAGGGGGATTATTCCCCCATACCCATAATCTATATCTTGCGGCGCGCACTTCAAAGCGCTTTTCTCGTGAAAGCTGATTTCTCGTTGTTTCTGGACAACGCTAAAGTCGCTTTTTTATACTCCGCAAAACATAATTTTCTTACATTTATGGCATGGGCGAAAAGAAACTAGGGAAAAAAATCTTCGAATACCTGGACTACCGGGAGTTTTTGAAGGATTATTATAGCGCAAAGAAGGAGGCGAACCCTGCCTTTTCGCTCCGCGTTTTCTCGGATAAAATCGGGTTCAAGGCAAAAGATTTCATCAGTCGCGTGATGAACGGAGACAAGAATCTTTCGAGCGCGAGCATCCCGAAAGTGGCTTCTGGGCTGCGCCTGGGCAAGCACGAGACCGAGTTTTTTATTGGGCTTGTGAAGTTCAATCAGGCGGAAACGATGGACGAGCGCAATGCTGCGTTTGAAGAAATGCAGGCGGCGCTCAAGGTGGTGCGCTTTTCCGAGAAACAGCATATTCTCGGGCATGCGCAGTACATGGTGTATTCGCATTGGCGGCACTTGATTATTCGCAGTCTTATCGGCATGTTCGGTTTTGACGGCGATTATGAAGCGCTTGCGAAAATGGTCCACCCGCATGTGACGGCGGACGAGGCCAAAAAATCGGTCAAGTTGCTCGAAGACTGTGAACTTATCAAGAAAGGGGACGACGGCAAATACGTGCTCACCGAGAGCGCGATTAGCACGGGGGACCGCACGTCAAAACTTGCGCTGCGCGGTTTCCACCAGCATTGTTTAAAGCTTGCTGCGGATTCTATTGATCGCGACCCGCCGGGCTCGCGTCACGTTTCTGGGCTTACGCTTGGCATCAGCCAAGAAGGCTACGAGCGCATCGTGGAGCGCATCAACGCCTTCCGCAAGGAAATTGCGCTCATCGCCGAAGAAGATAAGAATTCAGATAAAGTTTTTCAGTTGCAATTTGCGCTGTTCCCTGTTGGCGGAAAGTAATTTTTCTCTCTATCAAATCCTACAACGAAACACCTCGGCGTTCGCCGAGGTGTTTTGGTTAGGTTGATGAGAATATTTAAAACATTACTCTGTATGGAATTTGCTTTTCGAAACGGCGGCCTTTCAAGTCGTGGAAACCTTGCTTGCGGATTGGCAATCGCAAATCATTGCGGAACTTTGCGCGATGGTTCTGAATTGAAGTAGTTGTTGAATCACCGACTTCTGTGGAGTCTCCTGCAACAATAGATGATATTGCGAGCTGTTGCGTCACGCCGATGTTGCGGCTAAAGGTGTCGCCTGCATTGTCCTTGAGCGTAAATTTGATGTAGCCCACGCCACCGAAGTTGTTGGCGAGTTTTATGGTGAGTTTGGATCCGCTCACGGTCGCAGTCACGCCTGTCGGGGCGTTCACGGTATAGGAGCCGTTGTCGTAGCCCTTGGTAAATTGAGCAAGGTCAATGACTTGGGTTTCACCTTTTGCAAAAGTATAGTGGGCGCGAGCCATCCATTCAAGATAACGTTCGAGTTCAGTCCAGCCGTCACCCAATCGGTCTTTGTTTGCGTCGCTAAAGTCACCGCTCTTGGATTTCGGATTGTAACCGTACATATTTTCCCACCAGTCCGGGAGACCATCGAAATCGGAGTCGTAATCGTTTGCCCAGCTTGTGCTCGGATATGGTTCCCAGCCCTTGATATTCGCTGTGTCAACTGCGTCCGTTTCGCGGTCGGGAATTCCTTTGGTTTTGCCGACAGAACCCACGACGCTGTAAGTTCCGTTTTTGGTTTCCCGAATCATGCGTTGGTCATGATTATCGAGAATAGGCATTGTTTGGCCTACATCGCTCAGCACGTCCTTGTATGCTGCCGATGCGCTCTGCACTGTGGCGTAAGAATCAAAGAAAGGTTTGCTATTCCATGGTTCCCAATCGAGAACTTGCCCGCCGCTCAGTGTGTATTCGCGTCCGCAGTTGTCGTTGTTCCCATTGCAAGTGAATGAACCGTTTGCGGCTTGCAAAATGTTGTTGTGGTAATAGTAAGCTTGCGAACCTTTGCCAGTTCCTTCAAATTGGGCGCGCAACGTATAGCCGTGAAGAGTTGTGCCTGCGCCTTCCTTGTAGTAGTTTCCGACAAAGTTCACTTCGTGCGCTCCGCCATCGGTCACGCGGCTTTTCCAGTTATAGACCACGTTGTTGAAAATGTCCAAGCGACCTGCATAATAGCCGTTACCGTCTAGTCCGCCGCCAAGACTCCAGTTGCGCCCTGCGTTGTGCGCCAGCAAGTTGTGGTGAAAACTCCCGATGTCGCCGCCGATTGTTGCTGCGTATCCATGCCCTGTTCCTGCTGCATAATTTTGGTGGTCTGCGACATCCAAGGCTTCCGAAATCAAAGTGCGCTGTAGCGTCAGGTTTTTGCCGCCGCGACTAGAAAAAGCTTCGTCAATTGTCCAGCTGATACTTGCGTGATCAAGAATGCTGTGGTCGCCACCTGTAAGGCCCATGCCATCGTAAGTTGTGCCGTAACCTAAGCGCACGCGCATAAAGCGGATAACCATATCCTTGCCCGTAAAGCCGATGGGAGCGCTTTTGATTGTAATTCCTTTACCCGGAGCTGTCTGCCCAGCAATCGTCACATAGTCCTGATTGCAGACCAAACGACTTTTGAGTTGTATTACGCCTGCGACTTTGAACATGATGGTTCGTGGACCGATATCTGCTGTACACGCTTCGCGCAAACTGCCGGCGCCATCGTCGTTCAGATTTGTTACGTACACGACTTTTCCGCCACGGCCACCGACCGCGTTACGACCATAGCCCTCGGCTCCTTCAAACGCTAAACGCCCTGGTTTGAATGACCAGATATTTCCTGCTGTAACCGTTCCGTTCGCATCAACTTCATCCACGCGCCAATAGTAGGTCTGCAATGGATTTGTGTCTGAAACCTTGTATGTCGTCGCCGTCTGCTCGCCTTTGTAAACGTCGGCTGTCGAGGCTGTCGCCTTTAAAACCGTTGCAGAATCCGTACCAAAATAAACCTGATGTTTTTTTGCGGATTTCGCTGCAGTCCATGAAAGTGTCAAAGCGCCATTGTCGTGTGGAACGTGGTAATCCAAATCCGTCGGAGAAGGACTTGTTGCCTGTGCTGTCACATTGGGAACATTCAATTCAAAACCATTCAGGGTAATCGTACTCGTGTTTAGCTTTATGGCAGTCGATGCGCTTGCGCCGCTCACGGAAAAAGTTACATACGCGATTGCTGATTCGGAAGTCGAAAGCGCTCGATTTGTTGGTTTGACCGAGGCTTGCTTCAAATTGTTCACATAGACATCAATGCTGTTACTTGCCGCAACGCCATCGACATTGTTCAGGTACAAAAGGAGGCTGTGCGTCCCTGCTGCAAGATTCGAGAACGTGAGAGTAATGTTTCCGCCGCCTTCGACCATCACACCATCGCACACTAGTTTTGCATAGGAAGGTGATTGTACTCCTGCCTTGTACCAGTTTGCCTTGAGATTTCCGCTACCGGCGACCTTGATTTTTACGCCCGAAAGTGTCGTATCTTTGAATGTGACGCCCGAAACCACCCACGGCACATAATTCGGCTCCGTGACCTCGCTCGAATTGCGGCCACTCATGTCAAAATCAACTTTGACGATTGGCGAACCCGCGAAGGCATGCGCAGCGAGTCCCAAAACCAACATTGATTTAAAATATCCCATAACATACTCCCTGTTGCATATAAAAATATCTTTGATTCAACATCGAGGGTAGAGCTCTTGAAAATTAAGGTTGTCCGTGGACTACGCTACCTTACTTTTACGGAGGTTCCCGATTCTGTTAAGGGTGCGGAGCAGATTGTAACGGCTTGTAATTCCAAAAAATCCACCAAGGATGTTGCGTCGTTTATTGCGGCGAAAGCGAAACGGAATCTTCGCAAGCGGCAACCACACCTTAGAAACAAAGGGACTTGCTCGCGGAACTTATCTAGTTCGCATCCACGGCAAAAACGTGCAAAAGACATTCCGCATCAACAGGGAATAAGCGAAGGTATATTAGAAGCAGGAAAGCCCATTTAAACACCTTTTACACGGAAAATTTCAAGATTCCTTGTTTTAATCAACAAAAAATCTATTTTCCTTTAGAGGTGTTGTTTATGGGATATGTTTGTAACTTTGCGAAGGGCGTTGCCCTTCTTTTCCCGCTATTTCTTTTTGCTTGTGGAAACTCTGAATCGGTGAATTTCATTTCGCCGAACGAATCGCTCGTTTCGTTTGGCGGCGAAGCCCAGAGTTCGTCCAGTGAACTTTTGCAAAGTTCATCTTCTTTGACGATTATACAGTCCTCGTCAATAATCACGCAGTCGTCCTCCTCATCGGTAATCGCGCAATCGTCATCTTCGCGGGTTCCCGTACAATCCTCATCTTCGGTTCTCCCATCGCCTCCCAATAACGGAGTCCCTTACATTCGTATTATAACTTATGATTCTGCAAATGTCGATAGCGCCTACGCTCTTTGTTCTGTTGAAATTGCTGGGAACGGAATTTATGAGGATTTAGCCCCTGCAAGTGGTAAAATCCGAACTCGTGGAAATTCTACGCGCCTCTGGTATCCTAAAAAGCCTTACCGCGTCAAACTTGATGCAAAGACTTCTGTTCTCGGACTCCCTGCCAATAAAGATTGGGTGTTGCTTGCGAATTATCGCGATCAAAGCAAATTCATGAATGCGGTTGCTTTTGATATGGCGCGTTACATGGGGAGCTTCGCTTTTGTGAACGCCAACCGATTTGTCGAAGTTGAAATCAATGGCGAGTATATGGGCATCTATCAACTTACCGAGCAAATTGAACATGGGGTATCGAGAGTCAATACGGGTAATGGAGGGGTATTGCTGAGTCTTGACAAGGATGATGGACCGGAACTTTCGCCGAGTGCCACGAATAATTTCTATAGCAAAATTTACAAGTTGCCTGTTGCCGTCAAGTACCCTAAAAATGTGACCGCAACGCAAATCGATACCATATCTGCGAACCTTGCAGTTTTGGAACAGGCCATTGCAAATTCCGACTATGACAGCGTTCAAAAACTCATGGATATCAGCAGCTTTATGGATTTTCTAATCTTGCAGGAATTGACGCACAATGTTGAATTAGAAGCCCCGCGCAGTATGTATTTGTATAAGGATTCTTCGGGTTTGTATCACATGGGGCCTGTATGGGATTTTGATGGTGGGTTTGCTTATAGCTGGGATGAAGATACCAAGAAATACTTTGTTGATCAGGACTGGATTTTACATAGAAATCGGGCGGTTTCCGGATTCTTTATAAACTTGTTTGCAAATGAAAATTTCCTAGCTGATTACAAGGCTCGCTGGGGTCAGCTTAAAACAAGTATTCTGGCTGATGTATTTTCAAAGCTAGACGATTATATGTTGCAAGCACAAAAGGCTCTTGAAAATGATGCGATAAAATGGACACCTGTCCGCAGTTACATTGACGAAGTTCAAAGCCTCAAAAGCTGGCTTACTGAACGCGTGAACCGTTACGAGTCGGCTTTGCAAAAATACTAGTTAACAAAAGTTCTCCCCTCGACATTCGCCGGGGGGAGGATGGGTTGGGTGTTGGATTAGCTTTCGTTATCTTGTTAGATAAAAACCACGATGTTTACGTTGTTTCACAAGACGTCCTCGCAAATCATAAACGTGTTCAGAACCGTTCAGCAAAGCTCTTTTCGCACGAGGCTTTAGCGAAGTTGTTTTAGCATTCGGATCGTCAATGGTAAATTTCCCGCTGCGGGTTGCTTCGCCGTATTCCGCATCGCCACCCTTAGTCGTAATCGTGTAGGTGTACTCTCCGCTGACGGTTGGCGTTCCGCTGAAGTATAGCGAATTTGTCTGTGCGTTCCATTTTGCGCTTACGCCTGCAGGGAGGTTTTTGACTGTTGCACCATCGGCATTCTGAATTGCAAAAGTGAACGGGACAATCGAATCACCGAGTGCGATAGTTTGACTGCTGGATCCTGCGCCTTGCTTGATAATCGCGGCGGGTTTCGGTGTATGATCGCCGACAAGCGTAATATCGGGCGTCGGGAACTTGTCCTTGTTACCGTACAGCCAGAATCCCAAATGTGGAGGCTGGTTGTAGGCTGTGTTTTGCCAGCTCATGCCGAGACGGTAAATCGGGTCGTGCGCAAGCGTGTACATACGGTGTTCCGTCGGAATGGTGGTCGTGTAGATGTAGAGCTTGGAAGCTCCATCATGCAAAATGACTTCTTCGCGCCAGTCGCCTAAAATATCACCGCTAAAGTTCGGCGTAGCCTTGGTGGTGTTGCAACTGTTGCCCTGCATCTGAAAAAGCGTATTGCTTTGTTGTTTGGCGTGGTCCCACTTGCTGATAGTCGTGTTGTCCAACAGTTCATCAAGTAAGTCACTGTCCCAATAAATGCGGAAGTTATAAGCGGGGCGCTTGTCTGCTTTCCAAATTTTTCCTTTTACGGTATAGGTGTTCCAGTTGGCGGCAGACCAAAGTTCGTGTCCGCGGTTTAGTGAATCTACGTCACCTGCGACGCCGCGCCCGTTGTCCCCGGAGCTCGTTTCGCTAAAAAGCAACTTGCCGGTGCGGGCATCGTGCAAATCGTAGCCGTAGGGTTTTTCTTCGTGAACTTGCCAAACTTCAAGACCGGGATTATCGGGGTCGAGATCGCTCAAGTGCATGGCATCGCCGTGGCCCTTGCCTGTGCGGTACATGAATTTCCCGTTGTGGTCAACGGCGCAACTTCCTTCAATGATTTCATCAAAGCCGTCGCCATCCACGTCGCCTGCGGAAATGTTGTGATTGCCTTGCCCGTAACATTCCTGTCCGCTTGTCGCTGCGTTGTAATACCAGCGTTGTGAAAGTGTCTTGCCATCCCAATCGTAGGCGGTAATTGCCATTCGGGTGTAGTAACCGCGCTGGAAAACCATGCTTGGCTTTTTGCCGTCAAGGTAGGCGTTTGTTGCGAGGAATCGATCCACGCGGTTGCCGTAGCTATCGCCCCAGTTTTTGACGGTGCCACGGCCGGGGTTGTAATCGACCGTCGCCATTTCCTTGCCGGTTTCGCCGTTGAAAATCGTGAGCCATTCAGGTCCCGAAAGAATATAGCCGTTCGAGTTTCTGTAATCCTTGCTGTGGTCGGCGCCTTTTGCAGAACCGAGTGACAAATAATTGCCGCTACCGTCCTTTGTTCCGGGCGCTGTTTTTACGGCAAATTCTGCCTTGCCGTCGCCATCATAGTCGCCCACGAGCATCTGCGTGTAGTGAGCTCCTGCGCGAATGTTTACGCCGAGATCGATGCGCCAAAGTTTTTTGCCGTTTATTTTGTAACAATCAATGATGACTTTGCCTGTTTTTCCCTTCTGCGAATTGTCCTTGGAATTACTCGGATCCCACTTGAGAATCAGCTCAAATTCTCCATCGCCGTCTACATCGCCTACCGCGATATCGTTCGGGCTGTAGGTGTAATCGCTCCCACCATTCGGACGGTCAAGATTTACGGTCAGATACTGATTACTCCAAACAGAAACTGCAGCGTCAGCCGCTATTTCTTTGCCGCCGACAACAGCCTTCACGGAGTATTTGCTCGATGCTGTTCCTTTTGTATCTGTGTAGTTGCTTGCCTGTGAACCCGTAAAACTAGCGATTTTCTCGCCATCGCGGTACAGGTTAAAACCGGTCGTATTGCCGTCTGTTCCGAGAACTCGCCAACTGAGGAAAACTCCGTTAGTCGTCTTTACGGCGACCAAGCCGCGATTCAGCCATTCCATCTGGCGAGCCGCCTGCGCACTCCCTAGCCCAAGCGCTAGGGACAATCCCAAACACCAAATTTTGTTCATATCCTATCCCTTTTATTAGCCGAAAAACCAAACAACAATAATCCGGCAAGATTAATATAAACCTGGATATTGGTGGTGTGCCTAATGAGCTCGATTTCTCGTTGTCTGCGGACAACTACGTAAAAAAGCACCCCGGCGAAAACGCCGAGGTGCTGTGCTTTTTGCTCGTTTATCTTGTGATGTTAATTGGTCTTGCTTCGCGGTAGCTACCCGTTGTGATTTTTACGATGTAGGTGCCGCGCGGCATTTGACTCATGTTGAGCGAGCGCGTGTGCGTGCCTGCGTTTTGCATTCCCGTGATTTCTTGTGCGAGCAATGCTCCGAATCCATTGAATAGGCTTATCTTTACATTGTCGCGATGCGGAAGCGTATAGCTGATTTCGAGATACCCGTGATGGAGCGCTAGGTTCATGTGTGTCGAGACTTTGTTGAGTCCGTACATCAGTGCCGTGGTCTTTCCGCTTTCGTCGCTTCCAGTTTCGTTGGTGATGCTAATCGTGACTTTGAAAAGAACCGTTTTCCCGTTGTAAGCAAGTCCCTGCGTAAAGCTGTGTTTTTCGCCGTTGCTGACTCGGTTGGGATAGTGGCCTATTGCGAGTGTACCGCTTGATAAATCAGCTTCGCTGAATACATAGGCGGTTTCGCCCCATTCAACGACTTTGCCATCTTTGCTAAACCAGTGACCAGGTTCTTTTGCGGTGCTGTTGGTGACGATGTTTCCATCGCTTTCTAGTGCGAAGAATTGTGCCTGTGTGAGCGTTGTTGTGGTAAGACCGAGCTTCTTCGCGACTTCGCTAGCGTTGAATTTTGCAGAAACGGTGGCGTAGTTGTCGTCAATCGGGAGTGTCGCTGTGATGTTGTATGTGGTTGCGCCGTCCGTGATGATTTTTGCGGAACTGCTGGAATTCGCGGGCTTTTCACTGCTGCTCGAAGATTCCGACGATACGGAACTGCTCGAACTTGTCGGTGCGTCTCCGATTTCAGGCCACTTGTAATCCAGTTTAAAGTCGTTGTAATACTTGACGTTTGCCGCTCCTGCGCCGCTTACGCCTGCTTCGGGCTTCAACTTATAATCGTAATGCAGCTTGCGAATTCCCGTGTTGCCGGTGTACTGGTAATCGGTATTCACGATCACCGCAAAGACCATCGGCGTGCCGTTCGTCGAAGAAGGCGTCTTGTCCAGGCGAAGCGTCGCGGAACCTTCGCCCGTAATGGGTTCGCTGTACACAGGTGTACCGTCAGTTGCGCGGTAGCACAGCAAGAAGTTCATGTTCTTGTTATTGGAATTCGCGCCGTTCGGGTAGAAACTCACCGTCACTTCTTTAGCGCCGTTTTGCAGCTTCAGCGGAACCACGTTCGAGCCCGACCATCCCGGAGTCGTTTCCTGATTCGGAACAAGGTAACCGTTGCTTTCCGTCACCGTCTGGTAAGGCGTCATGGTCCAGGTGTAGCTTTTCCTATTGTTGTCCCACATGTCCTGTTCCCAGTAGGTGTCGCTTCCAAAATGCTGGTTCAGCAAATTCTTGATTTCGCCGGACCATTTTTTCATGTCAAGCATCGCAAGCCTTGCGCGGAATTCGGTAATGAGCCTGCGCACGCCCGCATCGCCAAGGCCCTTGTCGAGGCCGTAGGTTTCGAGCAGGTATTTGGTCTTGCCGTAAGCGTTTCCGTAAATCCAGCGCACCGCACCCGTGCCGATCCACGTGCCGATAAACGTCGGGAAAATGTTGCTGTACTGCGAGCCGCCCAGCAGGTAACGCTGATTCTTACCGGTCACTCCACCGCCATCGGCGCCGCCACCAGGGCCACCGAAAGTACCGTCAATCAGCCAGCCCGAATAAGTTTCAATAGGCATAAACGGCGCAATGACCGTCGCCGCGTTCAAGAATCCCATACCGCTGTAAACACCGTCGCGGTGGCTGAACATATCTTGCTGAATCCAGGTGTTGCCCGCTTCTTGGAACCAGTGCGCATCCTTTGCGCCGGGGTAACCGTTCGTCATCGAGTGTATTCCCTCGTGAATCATCGCATCCATCTGCGCCACGCGATCGCGGTAAGGGCAACTTGTGTTAAAACTGTAAAGCGGGTAAAACGAGGCCGCCACGGCCGTGTAGCCCGCGACCCACGTTTGCCAACCGCCCGTAGTATCCGTCTTTGCGCCACCGGCACATGTCCCCGAACCGTAGTAATAAATGGCGCTGTACTGGCCTTCTTGCGCCTGGGCGTCCGGCGCCCATCCCATCTCATTGTACAAATACTCAAAATCGGTATCGTACTTCTTAAGAATCGAATCAATCGTCACATCGGTAATGCGGCTGTCGCGATCCTTGCCCCAATAAAACGCCCACCACTTACCGGCCTTCTTTCCGGTAACGCCCGAACAATTGTTGTTGAACTTGGTCGGCGGCTTGATTTCGCCTAGGTTCGATTTGGTATCGTAATCCAAATCTGAACGATAGCTGGGCCAAGTGTAGGCATCGCCAGGTGCCGCGTAAACGTTAATGCTTAGGGCGAACGTCAATGCCGTGCCCGGAATCCATCCCAAACAACATTTTCCCATAACACACTCCTGTTTTATGCTATTCAGAGAAATAATTTTTGGTGCGCTCTCATGCAAGTTTTTAAGAAAAATGGAATGTTTTTCCGTGTTAGAAGTGTGTAAATGTGTAAGAATAATTAATGAAATATATTGATTTAATTGTAATTTTGCTTATTTTCTTGATTTTTGTGTAAAAATATTCTAGTTTAAAACCATGTGCATTGCGCTTGAACATCTGTTTGACTATGACGACTTCCGCAAGTTCCTGCAAGACTATTTTGAGGAACAGAAGAAAATGCGGTCGGTGTTTTCGCATCGATTTTTTGCAGCAAAGGCTGGCTTCAGTAGCTCTTCTTATTGTCTGAATGTTATCCGTGGCCGTTTCAATTTGACTCCGAAATCCATCGAGAAAATTTCAAAGGCGATGGAATTTGAACCGTTGCAAAAGACGTATTTTGAGGCGCTGGTGCAGTACAACCAGGCTCAACAAGTTGCCGAACGCGAACACGCTTGGAACCAGATTGTCCAAATTCGCAAGCAGATAGAATTTACGCATGTCACGACGCGTGAACAGGGGTATTTTGAAAAGTGGTATTACCCGATTGTACGCGAATTGGCGGTATCGTCGGATTGGAAAGGTGACTTCCGTGTGCTTGCGCGTTCGGTTGTGCCGCAGATAACGACGGATGAGGCTCGCGATGCGGTGAAAAAGCTGCTGGAATGGGGACTCTTGAAAAAAGAGGGTGAACGCTATGTTGAAACATCGCAAATGCTCGATGCTTCGGAAATCCCGTCAATGGCGTTGCGACGCATCCGTCATGAATATATGCAGCATGCGATGGGCGCCGTGGAATCTATGCCCAAAAACGAACGCTTTGCGGCGTTCACGACTCTTGCGATGAGCGAAAAATCCTACAATTATGCGGTAGAGGTGCTGGAAGAAGCCCGCAAGAAAATTATTGCCCGTGCGGCAAATGATTCGGAAGTGGAACGCGTTTACGAAATGATGCTTGTGGCGTTCCCGATGAGCAAGAAAATAGGGAAGGAGGCGGAAAATGAAAAATAGACAAGTTTATCTAAAGTTGTCGCGTAATTGCGTTGCGTGCGTGATGTCGCTTGCGTTTTCGTTGTCGTTCCTAGCTTGCTCGGATAGCGATGATGTGGCCGGTGGAGTGACCGATATCGGAAATTCAATTGCGGATTTGTCTGATACGCTGAGGTATTCCGGTGTAGTGCAGGACTTGCAGGGACGTGCTGTTCCTGCTGCGCGTGTCGTTGCCTACTTGGATAATTCGAAAGAAATTGTGGATTCGCTTGAAACGGTCGCTGATTCTACAGGGTTCTTTAAGCTAGGTCCGATTTCAAGGATCTCGGCGAAAGGTTCTCCGCGTTTCTATGCGGAATCCAAAGGGCTGTCCGGTTTGCGTGGCGATGGACTTTCTTCTGTAAGGAAGGATACGATTTGTATTGGTCCGCATAAGACTGTAAGCGGAAAAATTGCCGGGGCGACTTCTGGTTATATGCGCATTCAGGGAACGCATTTGCGCTCGCCTGTTAGTGAAGATGGCTCATTTGCGTTCGATTCCATTCCGGCGGGCTTTAGAATGGACCTTGTGTACATGCAGAATGATTCGGCTATCGCTCAGTTCGAATTCACGGCACTGGAATCGAAGGATTCGCTTAAGTTGCCTGAACTTTCGGTCAATGGGGAATGGCTTACGAGCAACGATATGCCTGTTATTGCGGAATACTATAGTTTCCATTATTACCTTCCGGATTATTATTATCTCCCGAATGGGTATGGCGACCCGGAAATTGAAGTTTATCTCGGCATGAACCGCGATATCAATGTGCTCAACCATGATTCTTCTGTTGCGGAAAACGTAAACTATGTAGATGGTTTGAGTGGCAAGGCGGTGCTTTTGGAACCGGGACAATTTATCGACTTGGATACGCTTAATCCAACGGGCGGCGACTTTACACTTTCGCTTTGGACCAAGTGGAATGGCCCCAACGGCGAACACCAGGTGTTGTTTTGCCAGCGAGCTTATTGGAGTGATTCTACATCGCGATTCCAGTGGCATTATGAGGTGAAGAGCGGAACGTTTGCCGTAATGAAGGGTATGCCGGACTACCCTGGGGCGGTGTATTTCGGGGATTCAGCTTCCGTGCCTGTCGGGGAGTGGACTTTCCTTGTGCTCGTTTCCAAGAATCACAAGGTGAGCATGTATGTGAACGGTAAAGCGGTAGCAATTGCGGGTTCCGATGGAACTGAATTTGTAGGGGAATTTGTGCCGAACGAGCTGAATCGTAATGTCCCCTTCCGCATCGGTGGCGATGAAATCGAGACTGAAACTTGGAATGGTGTGATTGACGAAGTTCGCGTTGAATCAATCGCCCGCAGTCCCGAGTGGATTGAGGTCATGTACAAGCAACTGAAGCCTTAAAATGTGTTTCCAAAAATTATGTATTTTGTAAATTATATATAAAAATTTACATTGAAAAATTGATGATAATTGCTTATATTTGGAAGTATGATAGATGTTTCCAAAATTAGTGTATTTATGTATTTTGATTACCGCGATTTTATTCGCGCTGTTTTGGAAACTATGCAGTCAAAGGGGCTTTCGCTCCGTGCTATTCAAGAAAATGCGGGTGTTTCCGGTTCTGCGTTTTTCAGCCGAATCCTAGATGGCTCGCGCCCGCTGTCCATTGCGAATGCGAAAAATATCGCCAAGTCTTGGGGACTTCCCGATGATGAATCGGATTACTTTCTCGATTTGGTGCGCTTCGGTAACGAAAAGAATGTAGATGTACGCGAAGAATTGTTGCGAAAGCTCCTTGCGGTCCGTGCGAACAATCAGGAATTTGCTCTGCAGGATTCTTCGCTCAAGTTTTTCTCGAAATGGTACTATCCCGTGTTGCGCGACTTGCTCCCTCTGCTTCCGCCAAATATGCCGGCGGAAAAAATTGGACGCATGTTTACGCCAGTGCTTCGTGCACCTCAGGTGGAAAGTGGTATTCGCTATTTGATGGAATCGGGATTCGTTACGTTAGATGAAAATGGTGTATATCGTGTGGAACAGCCTATTGTTTCAACTCCGCCTCGCGTGCGTTCTACGATTTTACGCAAATACCATCTGAAAAATCTTGAAGTGAATAGTGAAGTTTATGATCTGTTCACAAGTGATGACCGCAGCGTTACGAGTGTTACGTGCAGCTTGTCTAAAGAAAGCTTTGAAAAAGTCCGCGAAGAAATTGCGAAACTTCGCGAAAAAATTCTTGCGTTATCTCGTGAAGAGAAAAATCCAGACCGTGTTTGCCATGTAGGGTTTCAGTTGGTGAACCGCGCCAAAGTCAAGGAGGTAAAGTAATGTACCTCCGTAATGTTTTACGAAAACTGGTTTGGGTATTCCCTTTGGGTGTTGTGACTTTTGTCGCAATCCTTTGTATTTCGCTTGTTGGCTGTAGCGGAAATTCTGACATCGCAAACGGCACGGGTAGTAATGCTGGTGAAACTGAAATTGCAGGGATTATCACGGCGACAAATCATGGGAAACCTTTGGTGAATGCACTTGCCCGTGTGTGGATTTTGGACGAAGACTCCATGCATGTGGCGTATGAAGATTCTTTGGATAACAATGGTGTTCTTGAAATTAGGTCCGCTGTTCTTGGTGAAAAAGCGCCTGTCCAGCTTTTGGAAACGCGTTCGGGCGACTCGTTATCTACAATGCGCTGGGTCAATCTCGAACGTAGTCCCGAACAAACCCTTTCTATTGCGGCAAGTGAGACTCTTAAGGGTTCGATAACGAATAACGGTGTTGCTGTAGAAGGTGCAACTGTTTCCATTTTGGACAAGTCCGTCGTTACAGATGTAAACGGAAACTTTGAATTTAATGATTTGCCTGCGGGCGTGCATTATGCTTTTGTCGAAGGCTATTTTGGAAAGTTCTCGTACCAGATGGAAACCGGATTGAATGAAGGTGCGACAACGAACAACATTAATCTCGCAGATAGCATTTTTACGGTTGTCGAAGATTTTGAAAACTGGAAAAAACAGACATTTATCGGAAAAAGTTTTGGACAGGGCTGGTGGTTTATTTGCACAGACTCGTTGCAGGGTGGCGGAAGCCGTGCAAGCGCGGGTGTCGATAGTGAAAATCTTTTTGTTTCTGGCGATAGCGCCAAAAGTGGAAAAAGCTTGCACGTCTCATTTGATATAGATGAGAAAACTCCGGGGCATTATGGAGTTATCGGTTTTACGATTGGTGACGATTTTGATAAGGCAGAAATGTTTGCGTTCTATGATTTGCGTAAGGCGACTGCAATTTCGTTTGATGCCAGAGGTTCTGGAAAAATCTCGTTGCAGATTGCTAAACGCAGCGATAAAGGCGAACGTGAATATCACGAATCGTACTTTGTGACGCTCACGGAAAAATGGGAACATTTCACGTTTACGGCAGATGATTTCGATACAGAACTTATTGCAGTCAATGCAATCAACATTCTCGTTATTGACGATACCGAAATTTACCTTGACAATATCCGCTTTGACGGTATTTCGCCCAGTATGTGGCCGAGTCTCGGGATGCGTTTTTAAAATTCTTTTTCACGTATAGGAGAGAGTATGAAAAAGTCAAAAATGGCGATTGTCGCCTTGTGTGCGTTTGCCTTTGTGGGTAGCGCATTTGCAACAATTCAGCCCACGCGCGTAGGCCCCGTAAGTCAATACGGTGCTTTGCAAGCCGGCAAGAATTCCGCTGGCGAAGGCCGCATTTATGGAAGCGTGCAAGGCGTCAAAGATGGAGCCGAAGTTCAGGTGCGCGGAATGAGCCTTACCTGGAGTATCTTTTGGCCAAACGGAATGTCGTTCTACGGCAATTCCTTTATTGATTCGCTTGTAGGCGAGTGGAATGTTGAACTTGTTCGCTCTGCAATGGGTTCCGTTGGAAATTGGGGACAAGGGAATTACAAGACTCGTCCTGAATATTATTCCGCACAAATGGACACGGTCGTACAGGCGGCTATCAGAAACGATGTTTATGTTTTGGTGGACTGGCACAGTGAAGGTGGCTATTATAATTGCATTCACAAGGGTGTAAAACCGAAGTACGAATTTAACGATAATAAGGCTTGCTTTACGGCAAGTGATGCCGCGAAATTCTTTGGAACCATGGCTCAGCGTTATGGCAAATACCCGCATGTGATTTTTGAAATTTACAATGAACCTGTGAGTGAAAGTTGGAATGACCTCAAGGCTTATGCTGATACAGTTGTTCAGGAAATTCGTAAATATTCGGATAACTTAATTGTTGTAGGGACGCCGATGTGGTCTTCTGCGGCTGGCGATGCTGTTGCAAATCCCGTCGTTGACAAGAATGTTGCTTACACGCATCATTTTTATGCCAATATGCATAACATCAATGAAACATCGACTAGCCAGAATGCAAGCCCGAACAAGGCTATTGCTGCGGGTCTCAGTGTTTTCGTGACCGAATGGGGCTGGGTCGAAAAAGATATCAACGATGCCAAGACCAAGGCGAATGCCGATGCGTTCCTGAAATGGGTTGACGAAAAGAAACTTTCTACCGCCAAATGGGATGTCGAAAAACCGTATCTTGAAGATAATGATGACGACAACTATATCAAGGCGAACGTTCTTCCGCAAAAGACGACTTACACAAAGAACCTTGATTGGGCTTCGCAAATTAACGATGATCTCCCGTTTGCTCTCAAGACGACATCGACAGATGCTACCGGAGAATGGAGCTTTATTACGGATGTGAGCGGTAGCGATGAACAGGGAGACCACGGTAATTCTAGTTTCGAAGATAACTCCGAAAACGGAATGGTCAAGATGGATAAAATCAAGCTTGATACGGTCGGCACGGCTTTTGACTATGCACCTTATGTGAATGCCGATTTTACTTTCAATTTTGATATTTCCAAGTGCAAAATGTTCAGCTACCGCTATAAAGGTACGAACCATCAATTTGTAGCCTATAGCGATTGGAATACGTCTACCGAAATTCTCGGTCAGGGACTTTGGGATTATCCGTTTGTCGGGATGCCTTATTCTCCGGAATGGACAACCGCTTATGTGGATTTTGGCTGGATGGTCAATAATGGCTGGCAGGCTGATGTACCGACAATTTTCTCTACAAAGTTGACGACGGCGCTCCGCTTTAGCGTTACCAACGTTGCGTTTGGCGATTATCTCTGGATTGATAGTCTCAAGTGCGTCGAAGATGTGTCCAATTACACGGTTATGGAAATCCCGGACGTTTTAAGTATCCCGACGGCGAGAATGGCTGCTCGCAATTTTGTTCGCGTGAATACTGACGGCTTGAATATCGTTGCGACGGGCGTTAAGAATGGAAGCCATTATTCGCTCTCCAATGTTCTTGGACAAACTTTGCGTGTGGGCGTGGCGAAAGCGGGCAATTTCTCGATGACTGCGCCGCGTGCTGGTCGCTACATTCTCCGCATTGGAAATTCTGTCTATCCGGTAACGGTAAAGTAATATTCATCTTTCTATTAAATCTTAGAATTGACTTTGTCAATAAAAAGCACCCAAGCCGAGAGTCGCGGGCAAGCTTGCTTGCCCATGACCGAGGCGCAGTGCTTAGAATTGACTTTGTCAATAAAAAGCACCCCGGTATTTCCTGAGGTGCTTGATTATTTGAATCGATGAGAACAGTTAAAATAAAACCCTGTACGGAATTTGTTTTTCGAAGCGGCGGCCTTTGAGGTCGTGGAACGTGTTCTTGCGCATTTGAGGCACGTTGCGGATTGCGCGCGCATTTTTGATCGCTGTTGTTGAATCTTGCGCTGTCTTGCTAGAGTCTTGTGCCGTTTCGCTGGAGTCTCGCGGCTGTTCCGGCGGCTCGCTTGCGTTTGCGGACTTTTCGACGAGTATTTCTATGCGGCCTGTGTATTCGGTGTTGTCGTTCCCTTTGACCGTGTACTTGAACGAGGCAAGTCCCTTGTAATTCTTGTCGGGGGTGAATCTTGCGGTGTAGCCATCTTTCTGCAATTCAACCGAGCCGTTTTCTGCAGCCGATACGGTGTAAGACGGTTTTACTTCTTGGAATCCGCGAGTGATTGTACGCAGGTCAAAATCGAGCGTCCCGTTGCCTGCGACTTGTGCATGCATGGCGCCGAGCCAGTTGATGTACTTTTCAATGCGCACATAGCCGTCGCTTTCCTTGACCATGGCGTCGTCTTTGGCGACATCGTAGCCCATCGCATTTTCGAAGTAGTCGGGCATACCGTCTTTGTCGCCATCTGTGGCTGCTTTCCCGGC
This sequence comes from Fibrobacter sp. UWB11, assembly GCF_900143015.1. NCBI lineage: Bacteria > Pseudomonadati > Fibrobacterota > Fibrobacteria > Fibrobacterales > Fibrobacteraceae > Fibrobacter > Fibrobacter sp. UWB11. Next base: position 87,145 of record NZ_FSRT01000004.1, read on the forward strand.
GATGACTTCACCCCAGCCGTTGTTGGTCTTGAAACCCATGGCGCCTACGGATTTTACGAGTGCGCCTTCCTTGCCGAGCGTGCCGACCTGGTGCCAAATGAGCGAATCGATGTCGTCGTAGGGGAGGACTCCGCTTTGCGAGGTCACGTAGCGCCAGGCGCTTGCCGCACTCATCATCGGGCCCTTTGTCGTGAGCTCGTTCCACGGATTTTTCAGTTCTTCGCCAGGTCCCTGGTAGTAATAAATGCTTGTCGGGCCGCCATTGAGCACTCCGTCGCGGTTCTTGTCGATTAGGTTTCCGTTTGCGTAAATGCTCTGGTTTTTATCGACCTGAAACCACTCGTTTTTGCCTTCTGGACCATAGACAAAGTAGTTGTTGATGATGTCGTGCTTGAATTTGGCGCTAGTGTGTGTCGTGAAACCGGCTTCGAAATTGTAAAGAATGTTGTTGACGAAAATGTCGTTGATTTTGTCAAGCGGATTTCTGTTGTGCGTGTTCACGAACGCGTTGTAGTACCAAGCCCATGTGCCGTCAATGGATTCGATGTGTGCGCCGAACTGCTGGCCAATCGGGTTTGCAATGAGCGAATTCTGTACCGTGATGCCAGTGACACGGTGATCGGCGTTGTCCGAAGAGCCTCCGAAGTTATTCCACGGAGCAAGTTCCACCGAGCAATGGTCCACGATGACATTTTTGGCATCGTAGAGGTTGAGCGCATCATCCTTGGTGCTGGCCGTGTTTTCGCCTGGGCGGATACGCAAGTAGCGGATAATGATGTTGTTCTGCTTTCCGGTCGAAAGTTTTCCACCGTGGATGGCAATGCCCTCGCCTGGGGCGGTCTGCCCGGCAATGGTGATGTTCGATTTGATGGAAACGGCGGTCTTGATGTTGATGATGCCGCCTACATCAAAAACGACAATGCGGTTCCCTTGGCTAACCGCATCGCGGAATGAGCCTGCGCCGTCATCGTTCAAGTTTGTTACATGGTAAACTGTACCCGCGCGGCCACCCGTTACGTTTGCGCCGAAACCAAGCGCCTCAGGAAACGCAAGCGGCTCGGCACTTGCGTATATACACCAAAACAAAGACCCGCAAAGTGCCGAAACCGCAAAATTTCGCTTAAAACCAAAAGAATATCCCATAAACAACCCTTATATTGCAATATACTGAAAAAATACCATTGTTTTGAAGAAAACAATCTACCATTATAATAAATAGTTGTCTATAGACAACGGCTACTTGCGCCCTTCAAAATAGCTGATTAATCAGTGATTAAATCGATTAATCACTTTTTGCACTAAGTTTAAATTGCCGTTTTTTGGCCTTAAAACGCCAATTTTTGCATTGGCATAGAATTTGCAATTATAGCAGTATGAAAGTATATCTAGATAATTGCTGCTTTAATCGTCCTTACGACAATCAAAGTTATTTGACTATATCCATAGAGACTCTGGCTAAATTGCAAATTCAGGCGCTTATAAAAGCGGAAAAGTTGATGTTAGCATCGTCTTTTATCCTTGAATATGAAAATTTCTGCAATCCATATCCCGATAGAAAGGCTGCTATTCAACAATTTTTAGATGAAAATGTGGTGGACTATGTGGGGCGAAATCTGTCGGACCAGGTCGTTTTAAATGCAAAAAAAATTATGGCGACGGGTGTAAAAATGAAAGATGCTTGCCATATAGCATGTGCAGAAATGATGAATTGTGATTATCTTTTAAGTACGGACAAGCGGATGTTGAAATACAAAAGTGAATCCATAGAATTGTTAAACCCTATAGAGTTCATAGATTTAGTGAGTGGAGGTTTTGAAAATGATAACTGAAATTACACCACCAGCTACTATTGAATTATTAAATAGGGGAATGGAATGTTTAATACGCGAAATGGGAATTGTCGAGGCGGAGTATTTCATAGCCGCTGTGCAAAGGGAACGTTTCGACTATACCAAGTGGCAACGCGAGCATTTTGACAAAGCTGATTTGCGCGCTTTCGTAGATAAAGCCTCCTCTTTTGCTGAGGAAAACGGGAAATAACTTGACCCCTTTCTTGCGTTTTACTACATTTGTGCCACTTTGAGAATAAATATCGCACAAAAACTTACTGATTCCGAAGACCAACGAGTGGTCTGGTCCCATGCCGACGCTCCTGAAATCTTCGACGAACTGCACCTCAAGGGCGATCTGGTAGCCGAGGTGCTGGTTAGCCCCGAAGGCAACGGCAAGTGCCTTGTGACCGGTACTATCTCTGGAGTGCAAACACTCACTTGTGTCCGCAGCCTGGATCTTTTTGACCGTCCGTTCGAAACCGAGATTGTTGTCGAGGTGGAGCGCGGAGCATGCGCTGCACAGGAACTTCATGACGACGACGATGATGTTTTCGCCTATACGATTCCGCAGACACAGGACTTCGTAGATGTTTCCGAGTGCGTCCGACAGCTGGTGACCCTACAGGAACCCATTGCGCCCGTGAAAAATCCTGACGAAGATTTTATCTTTGTAACAAACAATCAAGCTGGCGACGGTGCCGATGCTGAAAAGCCGCTCGACCCCCGCTGGGAAAAACTCAAAGCTCTTAAGAGCAAAATGGAAAACAGGAGTTAAAAATGGCAGTACCTAAGAGAAAAACTTCGACCGCTCGTCGTGACAAGCGCCGCACCCACTGGAAGATGGAAGTGCCGGCTATGGCTACCTGCGATCATTGCGGTTCCGTGAAGCGTCCGCATCGCGTGTGCCCGGTTTGCGGCTTCTACAACGGTGTGGAAGTTGTTGACATGAAGGGTGCCGAAGCTTAATCTAGGAGGAATCCGTGATCAAAGTTGCACTGGATGCCATGGGAGGCGATTACGCCCCGAGTGTTTGCATTGAAGGCGCCGTTAGCGCAGTCAAGAAAAACCCCAATATTCATGTGGTTCTCTGCGGACCGGAGGCCGAGGTCAAGGCTTCTCTCGAGAAGCTTGGTTACACCGGCAATCAGATTTCCGTAGTTGATGCTCCGGACCTCGTGGCAATGGATGAACATCCTGTCATGGTGGTCAAGAAGAAGCAACATTCTGGCTTGGTGACTTGCGTTGCCTTGCAGAAGAAAGGTCTTGTGGACGCTTCCGTCAGTGCCGGTAACTCTGGCGCTATGATGGCTAGCTGCCTCATGATCCTCGGTAAGACTTGCGACGAGTTCTCTCGTCCGCCTATCGGGGTTGCACTTCCGACAAAGGATCGCCGCATTGTGTTGGTCGATGGCGGTGCAAACGTTGATGAACGCGCTTCCACTCTCGTTGACTTTGCCATTGCAGGTTCTGCATTCGCCGAAGCTTTCCTCGGAATCGAAAATCCGAAGGTTGGCCTCTTGAACATGGGCGAAGAAGAACATAAGGGCCCGGCTGTTCTCCAGGAAGCTTACCAGCTCCTCAAGTCCGCTCCGGTTAACTTTATGGGTAACATCGAAGGCCGCGACCTCATCGCAGGTAAGGCCGACGTTGTCGCGACTTCTGGCTATACGGGTAACGTTGTGCTCAAGCTCCTGGAAGGCTTCTTCGAAATGCACCAGGAAATGTTCGGCACAATCGACACTCCGGCTGGCAAGCGCTTTGCCGAAATGTGGGACTACCGCGCTACGGGTGGCGCCTTGTTGCTTGGCCTCAATGGCATTGGCATCATCGCTCACGGCCGTTCTGACGCTCTCGCTATCGAAAAGGCTGTTGAAGTGGCTGCCAAGTATGCCGAAGCCGACGTTGCCAATAAGGTCAACGCTCGCCTTGCTGCAATCAAGTCCGAGGAAGCTCCTAAAGCATAGCTTTTGTCTGCATTAAGACTTTAGTTGCAATTAGACGGATCTAGTGAACGCTAGGTCCGTTTTTTTTTATCTTGAGTAACAAATAAATATGCTTTGGACGAACCGTCTGGCACTGGTGGTGTGACGGCTATTCTAAGCTTAAATCATTTGTATTCACCCATGACACTTAATGTCATACAGGAGGTCAATTTATAATGCCTACGAAGTCTATTGTGACTGGCGCATCTCGCGGTATCGGTCTTGCCATTGCAAGGGAACTTGCTGCTCGCGGCTCTGACGTTGTTCTTATTTCTCGCGGTGGCTGCCCGGAACAGGCCGAAGCTATTGCCAAGGAATTCGGCGTCAAGACGTTCACGTTCGCATGTGACGTGAGCAACTCCGACTCTGTGAAGGACGCTTTCAAACAAGCTATCGACGCACTGGGTGGCGTGGACTGCCTCGTGAACAACGCTGGCATCACCCGTGACGGTCTCGTACTTCGCATGAAGGACGAAGATTTCGATAACGTTATCGCAACGGACCTCCGCTCGACGTTCCTTTGCACCAGAGCCGTCCTCAGGACGATGATGGGCGCTCGCAAAGGCAGCATCGTGAACATTGCAAGTTTGAACGGTATCAGAACTCAGGCTGGCCAGGCCAACTATGCTGCTGCTAAGGCTGGCGTCATCGGTATGACCAAGTCCAACTCCATGGAATTCGGCTCTCGCGGCATTACGGTGAACGCTGTCGCTCCGGGATTCATCGATACGGATATGACCGCCGCCATGAGTGAAGAAACTCGTGCAAAATATGCCGCCCAGATTCCGCTTGGTCGTCTCGGTCAGCCGGAAGATGTTGCCAAGGCAGTCGCATTTTTGGCCTCCGACGATGCCAAATACATTACCGGACAGGTAATTGGTGTCGATGGGGGCTTGAACGCTTAACAACATTTTATTAAATTTGGACAAAACTTTTTCCCATGGAGAAAAAAATGAACGAAGAAATTTTCAAGAAGGTCACGGACGTGATCGTTGCTAAGTTGGAAGTCAAGGCTGAAGATGTCAAGCCCGAATCTGAATTCGGTAATGACCTCGGTGCAGACTCCCTGGACCGTGTTGAACTCGTGATGGCTCTCGAAGACGAATTCGATGTCGAAATCCTCGATTCCGACGCTGAAAAGTTCCAGAAGGTTTCTGACGTTGTTGCTTTCCTCGAAGCACACAAGAAGTAATCTAGTTTTACTTTAGCCCGCATCCGTTGGGCAAAGAATGAGCTTTGGGTCCCCGGTTCTGCCGGGGATTCTTTTTTTGGTCATTAGTAGTTAGTCAGTAGTCATTAGTTGCTTGTTGTTCGTTCTTAGTTGTTGCTAATAACCATTGACCAATGACTAATAACCAAATACTACATTTCATCTTGCATTTTAAACTATTAAGGAGAATCTGTTGGAAGATCAAAATCTGCTCCACAAAATCCTAAAACTCTGGTTTCGCCAGAAGTCCGGTGACGGGCTTGAGGCTAAGCTTGGGTATAGGTTCCGCGATCCAGAACTGCTGGCTCATGCACTCGTCCACCGCTCGTTCCTTGTTGGCAAGGATGTTCCGTACGCAAGCAACAACGAACGTCTGGAGTTCCTCGGCGATTCCGTTCTCAACATGCTTACGACGGAATATTTGTACAGGACGTATCCGAGCGATCCGGAAGGCGAACTCTCCAAGCGCAAGAGCGCGATTGTTTCGGGACACGCCTGCGCCCAGTCGTCCAAGGAATGGAACTTGAGCGAATACGTGAAAATTGGAAAGTCCGAGGCCAAGATGGGCGGTCGCGGCAAGGAAAGCATCCTCGCCGATGCCTACGAAGCAGTGCTTGGCGCCGTGTATCTCGATGGCGGCCTCGAAGAAGTCCGTGCCATTTTGAACAAGTTCCATTTCCCGCGCGTACAAGAAATCATCAGTGCAACCGACTTTGTGAACTACAAAAGCGAACTTCTGGAATTTTGCCAGGGCAAGTTGCGCTGCTCTCCGGAGTACGTGATTGTCGGTGAAGAAGGTCCGGAACACCAGAAGGTGTTTACGGTCGAAGTCGTCGTGAATGGCAAATCGTATGCCCGCGGTCAAGGCCCGAACAAGAAGAAGGCCGAACAGGAAGCCTCCCGCTTGTCGCTTGAAACGCTCAAGGCCGAAGCTGCCGAAGCCGATGCTAAAAAAGCCGCTGCCCCCAAAGTCAAGCAACCCGCACACCACGTCGGATTGCCGTAGAAAAAGGTGTTAGGTAGTAGGTAGTAGGTCGTAGGAATAATATGTGCACTTCGTGCATCAAAAAAAGATGGCGAAGCCATGATTATAATCCTAAAACCTAACCCCTAAAACCTAATCCCTAATTTTATCTATCTTATCCCACATGAAAACTTTCTCCTTCCGTACTTTGTTTGCCGTCCCGATGGCGGCAGCTCTCGCTTTTGCTCTTGCCGCCTGCAATGAATCCGGCGATTCCAAATCCGGTCAAGCCGCGAAGTCTAAAAAAGGCACCGCCGTTTCCGAAGCCGATTGCCCGATTCTCCCGCTTGATTCTACGGCGACCGGCGAATTTGACCCGATTGCTTCCAAGGACGCCCGCGCTTGCGGCTCCATCACGCTTTGGGGCTCCGCCATGCCGAAGTCTTTCAACATGTGGGAAGACTACAATAGCTTCTCCGCTGAACTCATGAATATGATGTTCGAACCACTCGTGAGCTTGCATACCACCGAAGATCGTGAAGTCGGTATCCTCGCTGACAAATGGGAAGTTTCCGAAGACGGCAAGACGTTCACGTTCCATGTGGACCCGCGTGCCAAGTGGAGCGATGGCAAGTCCATCACCGCCGAAGACGTGCAGTTCTATTACGATGTCATCATGGACGAAAAGAACCTCACGCCGATTTTCAAGGTTGGCCTCAAACGCTTTGACCGCCCTGAAGTTGTTGATAGCTTGACTGTCCGTATGACTGCCAAGGAACCGCATTGGGGTAACTTCTGGGAAGCGGCCGGCATGTTGGCGTTCCCGAAGCACGTGTGGGCAGGCAAGGACTTCAACAAAATCCGTTACGAGTTCCCGGTGGTTTCTGGCCCGTATATCATCAAGACGTTCCGTGAGGACCGCTATGTGGAACTTGGTCGCCGTGCCGATTGGTGGGGCTTCAAAAAGAACTGGAACCATGGCAAGTACAACTTCCAGAAAATCCGCTACCGCTTCATGAACGACCAGACGAAGGCGCTCGAAGCGTTCAAGAAGCAGGACTTCAATGCCTATGCCATTTACACGAGCAGCATTTGGATGAAACAGACCGACTTTGATGCCATCAAGAAAGGTTGGGCTGTCAAGCAGCGCATCTACAACAAGGAACCGATTGGATTCCAGGGCATGGCCATCAACCTCCGCAAGCCGCAGTTCCAAGATGTACGCGTTCGCAAGGCTCTTTCGTACCTCTTGAACCGCGAAGCGATGAACGAGAAGTACATGTACGGCCAGTACTTCCTCCTCAACAGCTACTATCCGGATCTGTGGGCAAATAACCAGAACCCGACGGCGCCTGTCTACAGCTACAATCCGGAAAAGGCTCGCGCCCTCTTTGCCGAAGCGGGCTACAAGGTGAATGGTGAAGGCGTTCTTGAAAAGGACGGCAAGCCGTTTGCGATTAACTTCATCACGAGCCAGGAAGACTTGCGCCACCTCACGCTTTTCCAGGAAGACTTGAAGAAGGTGGGCGTTGTGGCGACCATCGAACAGATGAGCCAGAGCACGCTCCGCAAGCGCTTGGACGATGCTGACTTTGACCTTTACTGGGTGAACTGGGGCGCAGGCCGCCTCCGCGACCCGGAAGCTAGCTGGATTTCTACGACTGCCATGCAGAAGGGCACGAACAACCTCGCTGGTGTTCAAGACCCCGTTGTCGATAGCCTCATCAATTTGCAGAAGACGGAATTCGACCTCGCGAAGCGCAACGAAATCCTCAAGGCGCTGGACAACCGCCTCGCCGAAATCGTCCCGTACGTGCTCATGTGGCAATGCGACCACCATCGCATCCTCTACTGGAACCGCTACGGCACGCCCGAAAAGGTGCTTGACCAGTTCAATCGCGAAGATGCAATCCCGGTTTACTGGTGGGTCGACCCGGTCAAGTCCGCCGCTCTCGACAAGGCGATGAAGTCCGGCGAAAGCCTCCCAATTCCGGAGTATGACATTAGATAAAAAAGAAAAGTCCCAGCCTTAGGCCGGGACTTTTTGTTGTTTTAAGTGTTCTATTAGAAACTTGCGGCGAATGCAGCTTCGATTGTTATAGGCACCTTGTCGTTGCCGTAGAAGTGCAAGAGGTAATCTTCGCCAAAGCCGAACGTTGCGCTCACGTCAAACGAGAACATGTTGTTGATGGCAAATGTTGCGCCAACGTACGGGAATACACCTACGTCACCGCTTGTATCGCCAGACTTGTGACCATCATACTTCGGGTCGCCCAAAGCAATTTTGAGAATGATGCCGACATACGGAGAAACGACCTGGGAAACTTCCGGATCCAATTCTCCAATGAGTGTCAACTGCAGCGGGCCTTTGAACTTGTCATCGCCTTCGGTATTGAAACCGAGTCCGATTTCAGAACCAAAGTCAAGGGTTCCGAATTTCTGAGAGTACTGGCCACCAAGATAGAAGCCAAAACCGTCATCGCTGATTCTGTCCTTGCCGGTCGGGAAGGTAAGGTCAAGGAAGGCGGCGAAGTTCGGGGCAATCTGGTAACGGCCACCGAAAGTCAAGTTGTGCATGCCATCGCCTTCGGTATCATGGCCATCCCAGCTGGTCTTCAGCGTGAAGGGGAGGGCTAACCAAAGTTCCAAGTTCTGAACCGGAACAAAGCGGCCCTTGAGCCCGAGGTCCCATGCCTTGCCCTTGTCCTGCATCGTGAAGTCGGTGTAGACCTTGACTTCACCGCTATTTGCTTGCGGAACCGGGAACTGGCTGTAGGTTGCAAAACTGGATGTGGCGAGAATGGCTGCGCCCAGCAAGACTTGTTTTAACATATTAAATCTCCTTGTAAAGTTTTATTTTAATATAACAAAAATGTTACAAAAAGGTTATTTGAAAGAGCGAAAAAAATTCACTCAATAAAAAAAGCCAACCACGATGTGGGCTGGCTCACGTAATTTTCATGTTCTGCCAATGAGGGCAAAGAAACTATTAGAACTTGAATTCAACATCAAAGGTGAAACCGATAGCATCACCTTCCATTCCTATAGTGAACGGATCCTTTGACTTTTTCTTGATGTCTTCGCTACGTGCAATGATTTGGCCGTTGAGGGTTATGTTGCTGTTCACTGCAAAGTTAACGCCGATCCAGAACTTGAACTGGTTGGACCAGTCGTCATGCAAGTCCACATCCTTGTTACCGTTGTCGTATTCAGACTTGAAAAGGCGCATCCAGAACTGACCGCCAAGAGCAAGTGTTAAAGGCATGGAAGGGAGGGTGTAGTCGAATTCGCCGCCCAAGCGCAGTTCGAGGCCTCTTTCGACGTTATGGTGTTCAAATCCCCAGAACAAACCTGCTTCCGTACCAAAAGCCGCTCCCTTGATAGCTTCGATCTTTTGGCTGTGCTGAGCGCCAAAATAGAAGGACATTTCGTGGCGGCTCGGAGCCGTTGTGCCGAGCCCCTTAGCCTTGTCCTTGCCGATGGGGAGGTTAAAGTCCAAGAAGAAGTAAAGTTCCGGGTCCAGGGCGTAGCGCACGCCGATTGCCAGGTCACGCAGACCGCTACCGCCTTCAGCGCAGGCATCGCAATCTGTTTCACCCCAGAACTGGTAGCCGAAACCCTGTAAAGAGAGTTCCAATTGCGGCATAAGGTTCATTCGAGCGCCGACCTTGAGGCCCATTTGGGACCAGTCATCGTCTGTGTCGTAGTAAAGTCCGGCTTTGATGGAGCCTTGGTTGTTTTGCAAAAGAGGAAAGTAATCCCATGTTGCAAAGCTGGATGTGGCAATCGCTGCAGCGAGAAGAATAACCTTTTTAATCATCGTAACTCCTATGAAACGCCCTAACGGCTACAATCAATTTAGTAAACCTATAGCTCCGGGGCAATTAAATATTTGTAAGCAAATCGGCTATATCGTGTTTGTGGTCACAAATGATATTTTTTTCTTGCAGTCACGGTTGCGAATTTCTTCATAAAAATTATTTTTTACCATAGAAATTCCCAGAAGGTCGATATGAAGTATCTAAACCGTTTGCTCGTTCTCACCGCTATGTTCCTCCCGATGTCCGTTTGGGCTCAGGGTGCTGTCACAAAACAATATCTGAATCTCTACTATAAGTCGAAAGAACTTTATATAGGTCTGTACAAAAAAAATTGTGTTGCCGGAAATTCTTTTGAAGAAGGTACTTGTGTCAAGTCTTATGAAATAAAGCCCGCGCAAACTGTTCGCTCCGCTTTCGTTAATGCGATTAGTCAGCAATGGATATCAGGTACACCAGATGCGACCAAGATGCAATCGATTAAGCTGAATCTTGCTACAGACATTGACTTTGGTTATACTTTTGAAAATGGAAGTTGCTCGGAAAATTTTGACTTTTTGCCTTTCTCTGGTCTTTCCTTTAATGGACATAACCACATGATGTCGAACTTTTGTTGTATTGACAATGGACAGACCAAGCGGTATTTAGGCTTGTTTGGGGAAGTGGTCGGTAATCAAACGAATGGTAATAAAACGATAAGAGACCTGATAATTTCGAATGTCTATTTTGCCGTTACAAGCGGGGAACCTGCATTAACAAGTGGCGGTGATTATCAGCCGGCAGGCGCTCTTGCTGCTAGAATTTCTAATAGCACTGTGACAAATGTAAAATTAAAGGATGTTGTTATTCAAGCTCCGCTTGCAGGTGGTTTAGCCGGATTTATCGAGGGATCGACAATTACAAAAGTTTCGACTATTGATAACTCGTTTATTAAAGTAACGAATGGAATATCAATTACAGAAGACTATATCGGAAAAGCGATTTATAAGTATGGTGAAAATGTCGCTGTTTTTGATCCGTATAAGGTTCTTTTGGGTGGTTTAGCTGGTGCGGCATACTTTACAAATTTTGAGGATATTGATCTTGCTGTCCAAGTGGAAAATAAAGCTGCTGTAGATATGTCGGCTTTGGGCGGCCTTGTTGGACATTACGTTTATGCTCCGAAAAGTAACCAGTTCTCGCAGGTTACCAATCGAGATTCTAAAATTACCGAAGTGAATATTCACGGCTCTTCCAGTGATGTGGGTGTTAATGCTTTTATTTCCGGTGGTACTGCTATGGGTGGTATATTGGGGGCTTCAAGAAGGCTTGATAACAATAATTCACCGATTACAGAGTTTTCTATTAGTCAATCGACAGTGACGAATTTGGATATAAAGCAAAGCAGGTTTAAAATCAGTGATGTTGATGCAACGCAAAAGCTTTATTTGGGCGGTGTTGTCGGAAATGCCGATCTTTGCAATGGTGGTATTCTAAAAATTATTGAATCAAATGTCGTGAATGCAAACATTGAAGAATCGATACAGGAAAGTGGAAATTTCCAATATTATATGGGTGGAATTGCCGGTTTTGCATCATGCGATCATGTAAATAATTCAGGCAATCGTAATGATTTGTATTTAACGCTTCAAAAATCTAATGCTTCGGGTAATATCAAGTTGGATGGTGGCTACAGTAAAACCGGGAAGACGTCGTTGTCGGTTCGTACTTCTGCTGCTATGGGTGGCCTTGTCGGTGATGCTATTGTTTCTCTTGATGAAGGCGGAATTTCTGAGAATGAATCGAAAGTTTCTATTTCATATAAAGCCAAAAGATCTGCAAGTGATGATTTGGATTCCGTGCTTGTCGGTGGTGTTTTTGGCACTGTCAGCCTTTTTAATTCGGCAATTGATTATGTTCGCTTGGCTAAGCTATCTTATAAGGGCTTACTAGATATTAATGATGATGGTATTAATGCCCGTGTTGGCGGTATTGTTGGAAAATTCCCTATGATTCAGTCTGGAAATTCCAAGATTGAATTCAGTAATGTTCAAGTAAAGGGTGATAGTGAAAAAGACAATAATATTGTGTCGTATAGTGGTGAAACCAAAAGCTCTAGTACATCGTCGTCGATTGGTGGCATTTGCGGTATGTGCTTGTCGCCTAGAGAAATAAGCAAGAGTTCAGTCGACGGTAATTTCAAGGGTTCCTCAGGAACTGATGCTCCTAAAAAGGATTTCCATGTCGGAGGCTTGATTGGTACGGTAGATGCTAAGGCTGATATTGATATTATAAAGAATAACTACTTTATCGGTTCTATTGAAAATAAATTAAATAAGAGCGGAAGTAAGGGTAAGGCTGGTTATCTCTTTGGCCATCTTACCGGTGATGGCTTGGGAAATAAACCAAAAATTATCTCGAATTTCCATTATGGTAGCGATAATGTTAAGGCTATAGGCTATTTCTACAATTATGGTGAATATAACAATGTAATGTATTTTAACGAGATTCAGAATGGCGTCACCTTCGACAAGTTTGTAGCAAAGAACAATGTCCGTAATGGTTCTGCTATGGATCTGCAGAATGGAGAAAATGGTTCTTCTATGAACGGTACCGTTACGGAATCTTATATGAAGTCTGAGACCTTTGCGGGTTTTTTGAATTCTCCGTGGGATGAAGACGAACAGGTGTGGTCTTTTGACGATACTCATGATTATCCGTTTTTGGGAACGACCTATGTTTCTCCGAAGGTCCAGGTGGTGTTCAAGGATGCGGCAGGCAACAAAACCCAGAATGTCAAAATTGGTGATGCTGCCGTTGTTCCGGAGAATGTCGAATTGAAGTCGGAAGGTAAGTGCTTGACGGGCTGGAATCCGGCGGACTTTACGAATGTGGTTGCCCCGATGACAATTACTGCCATATATGGGGATTGCCCGATAGAAAAATTTACAGTCAAGTTCTATGACATTGGTGGAAATCTCATTGAAGGCTCGGAACAAGAAGTCCTTGATGGGAAAGCTGCTGTTCCTCCGGCAGACCCATCGCCGAAGGATGGCTTGTGCTTTGATGGCTGGAACACTGATTTTAGCGTGGTTAAAGGCAATTTGCAAGTCAAACCGAATACGAAAAAGTGTGCATATACGGTAAAGTTCTATGACATTAGAGGATTTGTCATTGAAGGCTCGGAGCAGGAAGTCCTTTACGGGGAAGCAGCTGTTGCTCCGGCAGACCCGTTGCAGACGGATGACTTGTGCTTTATTGGCTGGGACACTGATTTTAGCAAGGTCAAAGGCAATTTGGAAGTCAAACCGAATACGAAAAAATGCGTATTTAAGGTCAATTTCTATGGTCTGGATGGCACGACTGTAATAAAAACGCAAAACGTTCAGGAAGGATTGCCGGCAAGGGCACCGACCACGCCTGAACAGTTGGGTGACCTGTGCTTTGATGGCTGGGACACTGATTTTAGCGAGGTCAAAGGTGATTTGGAAGTCAAGGCAAATACGAGAAAGTGCGTATTTAAGGTCAATTTCTATGGTCTGGATGGCACGACTATAATAAATACGCAAAACGTTCAGGAAGGATTGCCGGCAAGTGCACCGGATTCGCCAGAACCGTTGGGTGACCTGTGCTTTGATGGCTGGAACACTGATTTTAGCGAGGTCAAAGGTGATTTGGAAGTCAAGGCTAATACCAAGGCTTGCCCGAATTCGAGTAGCTCTAATCAGCAGTCTAGCTCCAGTTCTTCTATTTCTAGCTCTAGTTCTAGCAGCGAAAACGCCTCGGAATCCTCGAGTTCTTCGAGTGTAGAAAATGGCGACAAGTCTAGTTCTTCTAGCGCTGGTAACGGTTCTAGCAGCAGTGCTGTCAATGACAAGTCTAGCTCTAGCGCAAGCGATATCTTTACGGTTGTTGCAAAACCGACCGCAAAACAAGACGGCAGTGCACTCCGCATGACAATCAACGATACGCTTCCGGATTCGCATGCCAAGGTGGATTACCACATTATTGTGAAGTCTGATGTAGGTACTTACCTCGATACGGTGGTCGATGGAAAAACGGTGGGTGACGTTAAGAACGGCACTTGGAGCTTGGATCCGGCCCCTGCAGGTGAATACAAGGTGCTCATTACGCTTACGAATGGCAAAGATTCCATTGTTGCCTACGATAGTATTTTCGTTGGCAGTACAGAAAAGCGAGTGGATCTGGTTTCGAATACCTGGCAGACGTATTCTCTGTACGCCTTCTGCAATGATAAGGGTGAAAATTGCAAGAACGACTTGAAGGATCGCTTTGCTCGTAAGGCCGAAATTAGGGCCATCGAAGAATGTCGCCAAATGAAGGAAGATCTTGCACGTTCGCCGGATGATGCTGACTTGCGTGAAAGCGTGGATGAAGTCTGCCGTGAAGCAATCGAATCGCAAAACGAAGTTGCAACATCTGTGTTCTGGTGGGATGAATCGAGTCCTATTGGCGATTACTGGCAGTATCGCAGATATGATGCCGATGATAAGTTCGATTCCACTCGCGGTTACTGGTACGGTTCTGTTGACGATGAACCGCTCATGCTCAGCTTGCAGACTCCGAACATGAAGGATGAAATCGTTTGGAAATTGGAAAACAAGTATACCGGTTGGAATTTGGTGGCTAACCCCTATGGTTGGTATGTCAAACTCCCGCAAAACGATGATGTCGTGTTCAAGAAGTGGAAAGCGGATATAAGTGACTACGACACGGTAAGTATACTTGGTCCTTATGAAGCTGTCTGGGCATACACCAGCAAGACTAGAGAATATCGTATTCCTTTGAAGGCTGCAATTGTTCTTGAAGGCGAAAAGAAGACCAAGTCGCTCTCCAAGAGCGCTATGTCCGAAAGTTGGAACCTCCGCGTTGTGCTTACGGATAAAAATGGCAAGCGCGATTATTGGAACGAACTGGCTGCGGGTAGTGTAGCCTCCTCGTTGAGTGAACCGCCTGCAGGCATGGGCGACCGTGTGAACCTCTCCATTGTCGAGGGCAAGCAGCGCTTGGCTAAGAGCGTCAAGAAAAACAGCGATGAACTCGAATGGAATCTCGAAGCAAGCGCTACGACAACTCGTGATGGCAAGTTGAACTTTGAAGGGCTCGAAAGTGTCCGCGCTAAGGGAATGCATGTCTTTGCAACGATTGGCGAAGAAACGTTTGAAGTTGTGAATGACCGCCCGTTGAACGTAAAGCTTTCTTCGAAGGCTAAGAATGTGTCTGTTCGAGTGACCAAGAGTGCAGTACCTGCTCAGGTGGCTAAGAATCTCATTTCGGGATTCCGCGTGAACCAGATGCAGAATGCTTTGAATGTCGGCTTTGAAGGTGTCTCGAATCTTGCCGGTGCTAAGGTCAAGGTGAGTGTCGTGGGTATCGATGGCCGTATGGTTGCTACGAGCGGAACAGTTGCTCATGAGGGCACGAACTCTATTTCGATGAAAAAACCGAAACAGGGTGTCTATTTCGTTCGCCTCAAGGTTGGTAGCCAGAGTGCTGTTACCCGCATTATGGTCCGATAAATCAGTCTAGCCGAACGCAAGTTTAATTACTAAATTTGCGCTCGTTATGACAAAAGCAAAACTCATCAAACTCATTATTGCATCGGTGCTTGCCATCGCTGCCCTCTTCGTCCCGTACGAAGCCCTCGGCTTCGTTGGTGACCACGCGTTGAACACTCTCGAAATTCGCGTTATCGCAATCTTTGTGATGGCAGCCCTTTTCTGGATTCTTCAACCGTTCCCAATCTGGTCCACCTCCATGTTCGTCATCGTGTTGATGATTCTCACGCTTTCGAACTCGGCACTTATCCCGTTCCGCGTGGAAGGTGTTGAACCGCTCAAGTTCAAGGATATCATGGCAACGTTTGCCAATCCGATCATCATGCTCTTCTTGGGTGGCTTCTTCCTTGCTTCTGCCGCTTGCAAGTACAACATGGACAAGAACCTTGCCCGTGTGCTCTTGAAGCCGTTCGGCAAGGACCCGAAGTGGGTGCTCCTTGGCCTCATGATCATTACTGCTGTGTTCTCCATGTTCATGAGCAACACCGCTACTGCTGCAATGATGCTCGCTATCCTCGGCCCGGTGCTCAAGCTCTTTGATGCCAACGACCGCGGTAAAGCTGCTTTTGCTCTTGCCATCCCGCTCGGTGCAAACATCGGTGGTATGGGTACTCCGATCGGTACGCCTCCTAACGCCATCGCTCTTGGCGCTCTCCAGTCCAGCGGCTTCAACATCTCGTTTGGCCAGTGGATGGAATTCGGTGTTCCGTATGTGATTGTTATGATGGTTATTGCTTGGTTCTTGCTCCTCAAGCTCTATCCGATCAAGATGAAGGAAATGAACCTCGATATCGAAGGTGCTGAAGGTTTTGACAAGAGCCCGCGCGCTATCATCGTTTACATTACCTTTGCTGTGTGCGTGATTTTGTGGGTGACGGGTAGCAAGGTTCACGGTCTTAACGACAACGTGATTGCTATGATCCCGATGGCTGTGTTTGCTTTGACGGGTGTGATTACTAAGAAAGACCTCAACGAAATGAGCTGGGACGTTCTCTGGCTTGTGGCTGGTGGTTTTGCTCTCGGTCTCGGTTTGCAGCAGACAGGTCTTGCAAAGGACCTCATCAACGCTATTCCGTTCAACACCTGGTCTCCGGTCGTCCTCATGGTCGGTTGCGGCTTCATCTGCCTTTTCATGGCAAACTTCATGAGCCACACCTCTACCGCAAGCTTGCTCGTCCCGATCTTCATCGTTGTGGCTGTGAGCTGCAAGGACAACCTCGCTCCGCTCGGTGGCGTGACCTCCTTGATGGTCGCTGTCGCATTCGCAAGCTCTCTCGGTATGTGCCTCCCGATTTCTACGCCTCCTAACGCTCTTGCCCACGCAACGGGTTACACGGATACGCGAGGCATGGCTATCACGGGTATCGTGATGGGTATCGGCGGTCTCGTTCTTTCCTGGATCATGATGTTCGGTCTTTCCAAGGTGAACTTCTTCGAAGATCCGGCTGACGTCGCTGTTGCTCCTGCCGCCGCCGCTGCCCCGGCTCCTGCCGCACCTGTTTATGCAAAGCCTGCCGAAGTTGCTGCTCCGGCCGAAACAATCGCTGAACCGGCCGCACCAGTTGCTGATAGCGCTGCAGTCGCTATTCCGGCTGACTCTGCTGCTAAGGTTGTGGTTGATTCCACTGCTAAGTAATTGAAATGTCACCCCGGTCACCGTGCCGGGGGCGCCATCTACGAAAATTCGCTCGGGTAATCCCCGGGCTTTTTTTTGTATTCACTTCATCTATTTGTAAAAAGTCTTTCACAAATACCGGTGGTTTGAATAAGATATTATCTTCCAATGTTGTCTGTATAATCCCAAGAAGGGGTGATTTTTTATTCAAAATAACCCAAATGGGTTATTGTAATGTAATGTTGTTGTAAGTATTTTCTAAACAACTTAAACAAAGGAAAGATAAAATGGCTAAAAAACTGAAAAAAGCTGGAAAATTCTCTGTAAACGACTTGCTCCCGGGCGATATTTTAGTGTTTAAGGGAGACATTGACGATGATATTAGTAAACTTATCATGAAGTTCACTGGTTCCGATGTGTCGCATGGAGCAATCTTTGTTCAAAATGAAGAAAGCGTCCTTGCTGAAGCGGGTCTTGAAGGAATTCATGCAACTCGAACGAGAGACGATTCTAGCGCTCGCGAAGCTTATGTGATGCGTCATAATAAGGCAAGTAAAAAGGGCGTTGAACCTGTTGTGCCGATTGCTAAAAATTATGTGCTCCAGGACTTGCCTTATCCGTTTTCTGATTTGATTCTTTTGGGTTTGATTCTTATCTTCAAGCAGAAGGTTACAAAACCGCTTGTATCTCGAGTTGTTGTTGAATTCTTGTGCTTGGTTGCTGCAGAACTCAAAAAAATCATCGAAGAAAAGAATACCCCGGGCAAGCATACGATGGTGTGCTCTTCGTTTGTTTACCAGTGCTACTTGGATGCATCCAAGAAAAATCCGGCTCTTAAGCTGAAGATTAAGGATGGAGGTGATGTCGGCTTTAAGGATCATCCCCTTATTGGTCGCAAGTCGAAGTCCTTCTCGCTCTTCGATATGTATGCCGATTACGTAGCATCGCATGAAGACGAATGTAAAAAGGACTTCAAGGCTAAAAAGCTTGAACCTGCAAAGAAGCTCCGTTCCAAAAAAGAAATTTTGGCCGATTTGGAAAAGCTTGTCTTAAATAAGGGTGCCGATAAGCTTCCGGAATTGACTCCTGAAACAATTTCTGTTCTCATAGATATCATTAATGCCATCAAGGATGTAATCCAAGCCTTGGTGACGTTCTTGAAGGGCGACCGAGTTTCGTTCTCCGAAATGATGAAGGTTGCAAGAGAACAACAGGCCATGTTTGTAACGCCTAATGATTTGGTCAAGAACGTGACTAACGCTACAAATGTTGGCATGGTCAAGCTTGGCCGTTATGGCGGTGAATACGACGACAACTGGAAAAAATAAGATTTAGCCCGCTTGGCGGGCTTTTTCTTTGCGATAAAATTCTATGCAAGAAAAAAATCCTCGCTTTTCAGCGAGGATTTTTCAGTGGTCGATACAGAACTCGAATCTGTGACCTCTACCATGTCAAGGTAGCGCTCTAACCAACTGAGCTAATCGACCATTAAGGTAGCCCAATATTAGAAAAAGATTGGGCGTTTGTCAAGGGCGCGGGCCATAAAAATCAAAAAAAATCCCAGACGGGTCAGTATTACCGGTCATCTTCTGCAATCCAGTATTGCAACCGCCCTTTGAACGTGATTGGAGGGAGACTGTCGTTGCAAACTCCCTGTCTGCAGTCTTTAAACTGCAAATTTAATGTAGCGGTCCACTTTATATCGTCTTTTTGGTCAATCGTTGCGTAATTGTCGTTGCCGACGAGTGGTGCCCTGGTCGTTGCTTGGATTTGTATCCAAGTGTAGCTTGCTATGATTCCGTTTTTCCCGAGCTTGGGCTCGTTGACCATGATGTTCATTTGGTCTTTGCGTTCGCTACGTTCCATGGGAACTTTAATCAGCAGGTAATGGTGGCTGTTCCTGATGAATGGAATTTCGACATCGTTTCGTTCCAGTTCCTGCGTGATTTCGTCGCCACCGTTAATACTGTACTTGAGATAACCGCCGCCTTTGACTTCCCAACTGTCGTTGATGCCGCTACAAGCGGTAAGGCCTGCAACGATGAACGGGACGAAAATTTTAAAAGTAGAGTGCATTTTATTAAGATAAAAATGATTGTTTAAAAACGTCATTCCGAGCGAAGTTATCCATTAAGGTATAAAATAGAAAAAACGCCGGGCATTGATGCTCGGCGCATTTTAGAAGTAATACGAACCTTCCTACAGTTTATTGCCTGTTGGTTAAGCCGTTATGCTCTTCCGTCAACGGAAGAATCATTGGCCTGAGGCGGCTGGTTCTGCTGTGCAAGGCGCGGGTCTTCGAGAATGTACAGCGGGAGTGCTGCAAGTTCTTCGTTGTCTGCGACGAGGCGCACAATGTACTTGTCCGGACGCGTGAACTGCAAACGCTGCATGTTCAAAATCATGTTGACAGCGGCTGTGTCAAAGCCCGGAGCAACCGGCTGGAGTTCAATTTCGGACTGCATCGGCGGCACAATCGGGTGGCCAACGACATCTTCGATAGACAAGCTCAACTGATGCGTCCCTGCTTCGGCACGCTGGTAGCGCAAGCGGAATGCAGCAGAGCACTGCGG
This sequence comes from Fibrobacter sp. UWB11, assembly GCF_900143015.1. Lineage (NCBI taxonomy): Bacteria > Pseudomonadati > Fibrobacterota > Fibrobacteria > Fibrobacterales > Fibrobacteraceae > Fibrobacter > Fibrobacter sp. UWB11. The sequence goes on from NZ_FSRT01000004.1 coordinate 106,697, forward strand.
AATCACAAGCGGAAACTTTGAGAAAATGCGGTCAAATGCACCAAGAATGTTCATGCGTCCACCAATATCATTTGCAGTGGCGGCATCACAAATAGCGGCAATTTCAATATTCATTAAGGGATCTCCCAGTATTAGATAAATGTTTAACTAAATTATAATTATATTCGAAAAAAGACGAGGATTTTATGCAAGAAATTCCACTTTGGTATTGGTTAATCGTATTTTTTGGCCTTGGCGCCTGTGTCGGAAGCTTCTATAACGTCATTGTGTACCGTATGCCGCGTGGAATTTCGCTTTTGAACCCTCCTTCGCATTGCCCTCTTTGCAAAAAGAGAATTCCAATCCGCTACAATTTGCCGATTGTCGGTTGGCTTTGGTTACGCGGCAAAAGCGCCTGTTGCAAACAGCCTATCAGCATCATTTACCCGATTGGCGAGAGTCTTTGCGGACTTCTGGGGGCATTTGCTCTTTATTCGGCTGCGGGGTTCGGGACAGACCTAACACGACCGGTGTTGGCGCCTGAAATTTGGGCGAACGCCGCAGCGATGTTCTGGCTTTTGCTTGGGGCTTATCCGGTATGCGCGGTGGATTGCAAGTATAAGCTCATTCCTGATTCCATCTCGGTGGGCGGGATTGTCGCAGGACTTTTGATTTCGCTTGTGCCGGGTGGTATTACGCCACTCCAAAGTTTGCTCGGGGCGGTTCTTGCGGGCGGTGGACTGTATTTGCTTGGCTGGATTGCGACCAAAGTTCTCAAGAAAGATGCAATGGGTTTTGGTGATGTCAAGCTTTTGGCGGGTTATGGTGCCTTGATGGGTATTACTGGTGCGGTGGAGACTCTTTTAGTAGCGGCTTTCCTTGGAATTTTTGTGATGGTTCCGTATGGAATGATTAAGAACAAAGCCGCAGAAAAGGGTGCAAAAAATAAAAATGCGCCCGAAAACGAAGAAAACGGGCAAATTCCATTTGGCCCGTTCCTTGCAATAGCTGCCCCGATTATTTATCTCTGGGGCTCAATGATTTTGGATGCTTATTTAAAGTATGTGCTTGGGGAATGACGTTGCTCTACCGACTACTTTTTCTTCTTTCCTGGTCTCTGTGGCATGAACGGGCTTTTGGCGTTTGGTTCGCTTGAACCCTTTGCCGAAACCGTTTCTTGACTTGTGACCACGGAATCTCCGACGCTCAAACCGCGCAAAATCTGTACGTTCACGCCGTCGCTAAGGCCTATCTTCACGCGGCGCGGCGCGGCCTTGCCGTTGATGTTTATCCAAACATGGTCGCCTTCAAGTCTAGGCTTCTTATGCTTTTTCTTGGCGCCTGTACTCGGTGCTCCACCCGGTCCCATGCCTGGAGGCGGGGGCGGGAAGTTGTCGCTTGCAACCGTGGAATCCGCAGTCTTGGGACGTTCCGGACGCGGCATATCTTTCGGGTCCATCATCGGGGTGCCTGCAGCCGGGGTGAACTTGAGAGCCTTGATCGGAATGGTTACTGCATCTGTAATCTCTTGCGTGACGATGGTGCAAGTGGCTGTCATGCCCGGTAAAAGTTTTTGTTCCGGGTTTTCGGCGGTAATTACGACCGTGTATGTCACCACATTGCTCGTTGTTGTCGGATTCAAGCGGACTTCTTGCACGGTGCCATGGAATGTGTCATTCTGGAAGGCATCGACTGTAAATGTAACGCGTTGACCGGTCTTGACTTGGCCGATGTCCGCTTCGTCCACTGCAGCCATGACTTTCATTTGGCTCAAGTCTTTTGCGATGACGAACAACGTCGGAGTGCTCATGGAGGCGGCAACGGTCTGACCTACATCGACGGCGCGTTTTAACACAACTCCGTCAATCGGGCTCTTGATGGTCGCGTAGCTTAAGTTCAGTTTGGCTTGTGCGACTTCGTTCTTGCGCTGCTCGACGGAGAGCTTGGCGGCGTTCAAGTTGTATTCGGCCTGTTCCAGTTCAACGGCGCTTGCGCTTTTGCTTTCGGCGAGCTTCTTGACGCGGTTGTACGTGCTTTGTTTGTAATTCAAGTCGTTTTCGGCACTCTTGTACGAAATAGTCGTCTGCTTTAACGTCGACTGCAACTTGGACTTATCGAGTTCTGCAATGACCTGGCCTTTTTTGACCTTGGAGTTGAAATCGACGTTAATTTTGGCAATATCGCCAGAAACCTGCGTACCGACTTCCACTTGGTCAACCGGTTCAAGCGTACCCGTTGCCGAAATTGTCGTCTTGATGGTGTCTGTAACCACCTTGGTACTTATGAGGGCGCCAGCCTGGCTGGTAGCGTCCGTGTTGAAGAAGTACGATTTAACGCCGAGGGCAACGCCTGCCAAAACGGCGATAACGATGATGATTTTCAAAAGTTTTTTCATAAGCATTAGAAAAATAGAAACATTGATTTTTTATTACAGCAATTTTGATGAATTGTGGACGCATAAGGTTGCAAATTTTCTAGCTTAAAGGGCATGACTCGCGTACGCAAAAAAGACGATAGTGCAGAAGTCCGTAAAGTGACTTGGGTGGGGCTCGGCTGGAACGCCACTTTGTCCGTTGCCAAGTTTGTCGTTGGCGTATTCGGGAATTCCCAGGCGCTTGTGGCAGACGCTATTCATAGCGCGTCTGATTTTATAACCGATGTCGCGGTTATTGTGGGGAGCCATTTCTGGAACTCACCTCCCGATGCTGAACACCCTTATGGTCATAGGCGCTTTGAAACGGTAATTACTATAGGCATTGGTCTTGCTGTTGCCGCTGTGGGTGTGGGTATTGGCTATAACGCCATTTTAGCCTTGTTGTCGGGGGAGGCTTCGCACCCGGAAATGTCGGTGGCGATTATGGCTCTTGCCTCGATTCTTGTAAAAGAGATTCTCTTCCGCTATACACGAAATGCGGGTCGACGGATCCGCAGTCAGGCGCTTGAGGCGAACGCTTGGCACCACCGTAGCGATTCCTTCAGTTCGATTCCTGTGCTTGTAGCGGTCATTTTTGCCATTTTGCTTCCGCAATTGTGGTTCGCCGACTCTGTCGGTGCGCTCGTTGTGGCCTTTTTCATTTTACATTCTGCGATAGAAATTGCGGCTCCGGGCCTTCGACAGCTAGTTGACCGCGGTGCCAATCCCGAAGTTCTTTTGAAATTGAAAGATTTGGCACTTTCGCACCCGAAAGTCATCAGTTTACATGGGCTCCGTTCTCGTTATGTCGGGAGTGACTTGCATGTGGACGTGCACATTGTCGTCGATGACCAGATGACCTTGAAAGATGCACATGATGTTGCCGAAGAGGTTGAGCAGTTGCTCATCGATTCTAACGAAAACGTTGTCGATGCCCTCGTGCACATTGACCCCTACAACGCCAACCGTGCTGCCCAAGGCGACATCAAGACAATCGAGAAGTAGCCCTTTCACACCAGTAAATATTCCAATGTGGTATTAGGACTTTGGCGATTATGCCTCGCTAAAAACGAGTTTCTATTTATATTAGTTTAGAACAAGTTGCGAGGTAGGATATGGTACTCGAAGAATTTTACAAGCTGAATAATGGTCAGCGAATCCCCAAAATTGCTCTAGGAACGTGGCAAACCCCAAATGACGTGGCTGCGACTGCCGTTGCAACGGCTATTGATGCGGGTTATCGCCATATCGATACTGCAATTGCGTACGATAATGAGACTGGTGTAGGGGCCGGGCTCAAGGCCGCACTCAAGTCGACCGGGATTCACCGCGAAAGCGTCTTTATCACCACGAAAATCCCTGCCGAAGTCAAGAATTATGATGATGCGGTTCGCTGTATCCAGGAATCGATGGATCGACTGGATGCGTTCCACATCGACATGATGCTTATCCATGCTCCTCGACCATGGGCCGAAATGGGTTCGACTTCTGGGAATCGCTATTTCAAGGAAAATCTTGAAGTCTGGAAAGCCCTTGAAGAGGCTTACGAGGCGGGTAAAATCCGAGCCATTGGCGTTTCGAATTTTGAAATTGATGACTTGAACAGTTTGCTGGCAGGTGCTCGCGTGATTCCCGCTGTGAACCAAATTCGCGTTCATATTGGGCATGTGCCGACTGAATTGATTGATTTCTGCGAACAGATCGGAATTCTGGTAGAAGCGTATTCGCCGAATGCTACAGGGCGCCTTTTGAAAGTGCCCGAAGTTTGTGCGATGGCTGAAAAATACCATGTTTCGGTGCCGCAACTTGCAAGCCGCTTTGTGCTGCAACTCGGGCTGTTGCCGCTCCCGAAATCAGTTCATGAAGAACGCATCCGTCAAAACGCCAAGCTTGATTTCGAAATTAATTCGAACGATATGGCCTCTCTCCTTGAAATTGATGGATTGTAAATAAAAATTATACTCAAAATTCAAAACGCATCAGAATGATGCGTTTTTTTTTGAAATTAAAGAAATTTTGTACTTTATTTGCTTAAATAAATTAATTGATATTAAACTTTGTTTATAATAATTTATACAATCTTGTATTGAAAATATAATTTGTTTGCGTTATATTATATGTACTGTTTAAAAACAAAGGAAAAAGTAATGAAAAAAATATACTTGCCAATGATGCTTGCTGCGTCATTTGGACTTGCAAACGCAATTGAAATGCCTACATATACGGGCAACTGTAAAATAAAAGGGTACGATTATTCCACTATTTGTGGTATCCCTCAATGGACTCATGTCTATGGAAGTCCCCTTGGCGTTTCTACGGATTATGCCTGCACCGATAATCAATTTTTTCAGGGCTATGATGGCTACACTCCGGGCAAAGGCAAGCCTTATACGATTCATAACAATAAATCTCAATCGATTAACGGATTTAAGCTTTACTATTATTTTACGGCACCTCCTTCACGACAATTTAATGTAAAAGTATATCGTTATCTTTATGCAAATCGAAGCGATCGTGCTCATGTGATGATTGATAATTCTATTCAACCTAGTGGTATACAAATTGAAAAATTGTCTGAAACTCAGTATAGGGCCATCCTTAATTACAGTAATGTAACTATAGCAAAGTCAACGCGCTTCCCGACAGAAGGTGGAATTTATATTAGGGTCGCTTCGACGGATTCTTATGGCATTGATGGGTATGAACTGAATGGCTTTGCGATTGGATCAAAGTCAGGTACTGTTTTGTATGGCCCGGATTTGAATGATGAAGGTACGACAACTCTTCCTTTAACAGCAAGGCGAATTGGTGTTTTGACGGACGAATCGACGTGTCCTGATTATAGTATGATTTCGCTTGATGTGGAAGATTCGAATGATCAGACTTCTATCACTCATGTTGGAGGTGCCTCAGGAAGCCCTATAGGAGTTCAGAAGGCTGGGTCATATCTTCGTTTCAAGTATTGCGGACTTTCTTATAGCCAACTTCCTCAAGCCAGATTTGGCTATGCCGTATTGAAGCTTGATTCTGAATGCCCTGCTGGATCAGTTCCTATTATTCGTACCCATGATACGGAAGATTCTAATAATAATGACTCGTATACGGGTTATATATGGCCGAATTCTGTAGTTAAGGGACCTGCTCATACAGTACTGCAATATTGCTTTGTCTCGAGTAAGGCTGGCTCGTCAATCAAATATCCCTTTGCCAAAAAGTATGGTGTTTTTGCAAGTAATCGTGCTTATTATGGTGACGAAAATAATATTTCTGTTAGCAAGGTCTTTGTTGATGACGAAAACAATGGCAACCAAAATTCTTGGGATAGAAGTGGAGTTCCCCTCCATTTGCGCAGTTTGACTCAAGACGTTATGACTGGTTATGAAGATACTGAGTATTATGTTGCAAGATGGGTTGGACCTGAAAACGCTATGCTTTCTAAGTCTGCCGAAGTTGCTGATGTGCACCATTCTGTAAACAACTCGTATGTTGCAGCTGCTCCGCTTGCTCCGGCAATCAAGGGCTTGAACCGTTCTGCCGTAGCTGTTGAGCTCCAGTCTGTTGGTGACGCAAAGATTTCTATTGTCGGAATCAATGGTGCTGTTGTCGCTAATATTACAGAAAAGAATCTCCAGCCGGGCGTCCATCAAATCAAGTGGAATGCCGGGATGGTGCCGAGTGGTCGCTATGTCGTGAAAATTGAACAGAACGGTATGGTGAACGCCAAGAACGTTATTCTAAAATAAATAAAGTTCATTTGATTTGTGAAAAAGTGCCGCTCTATTGAGCGGCACTTTTTGCATCAAGGAACCCTATGAAGGGCTTTTTTTGGAGTTTCTTTTACTTTATGTTTACGCGCTTGTAGTTGTTGCCCACTTTGACAATGTAAGAACCTGCGGTAGCAACCTTTACACGAGTATCACTGCTGTTCAACTTACCGGTCGAAATTACATGTCCGTTAATATCCATAATTGCGTATTGTTTTGCAATATTCATTTTTTCAGTGGTAATCGTAATTTCGAGAGCGCCAGATTTTGCAATGCTAAAGTTGTTTGTGATGCTGGCAGGAACTCTGCGTTCTGCGACAGATGTGGTACCTTTCACTTGGAGCTGCAAGACGTATTGATCGGAATCTATCTTGATGATTAAATAATATGTTCCTGGATTAAACGTTTCATTCAGCTTGTTCTCATTAATTACGGGGCGCATTGGATTAGAAACGTCGAATATGCCGTTGAGCTGAATTGGGTTTGCTGTGAATTCTGCTTCGCTAATCAGAGTCTTTGTTGCGTCGGTTCCAGTTTTGTCTGTAGTTAATTGGTAACGGATTTTCATTGTTTTCGGCGCGTCAGCGGTGTCGCAAATGATGGTCGTTGGTGTGCAAGAAGTTCCATCGCTAATGGCGCGGCAGACTTTATATGTGTTAAAATTGCTTACTTTTTGTGGGTCTGTGTTATATCGGCTGTTTTCAACTCTAATACCAGAAGCAAATTTGGGGAATAGCATGCTTGTGCTGATTTTTAGGTCTCCAGATGTAGTACGGCGGTTGCAATAGAATATATCGATGTCGTAAAGTTCGCCGATTGTTGCGTTGGGCATAAACTTGTCTACATCTACGTAACCGGGGGCTGCAAGGTGAGTGCCTCCAATGTCGATGGCGAGTTTGTTGTCTATGTAAACCCATATATCGTCACTGCCGCTAATGCTGAATTTTAAACCGTTCTTGAATCTAAATGTAGAGTGCATTTCGGCGCAGAAATGTTGGTTGCGGCCTCCATTGCCTTCTGCGACGCTAACATTTGATGACCAACGGGGAACGCCTGCGGTTGCTTTGGTTTCAGTGCCTTCGGTGAACAGCGGCCAATTTGTAGGTGCCTGATCTGTGCAGCTCCAACCGAAAACGCAATCGATTGTGGAATTGATGCTCTTGAAGAAAGTTTCGGTTTCGGCTGCGTCGGCGAATAATCCGTTGCAGTTGTGTCCTTTGTTCCAACCGGGGCCATTGCAAGTCAGGTCGAATACAGGGACGAATTCAGTGGAATCTATTTTGCGGAGCTTTTCGCCATGGAAAATGGGGCCTTCTGCATAATGCTTTGTACGAGCTGCAGGAGCGGGTACTTGATTTGCAAAGTATGATTTGACCAACTCGTTGGTTTTTCCTTCTACAGGGAAGAATCCTCCGGGTACGGGAATCCTAAGATTTGGACTTGTGAAGTTGTCTGAATTGAATTCCCATTTGCCGTGGTTTGTGCGGGTGAATGGAATGTCGAAACAGGATGCTTCGTTTACGCCTTCGGTGTAATTAAACAATTGGTTGAAATACTTGTCGTCAATGAAGCATTTTTTGCCTGCTGCAGAAAGTTTAGGCTTTTTGATTGTTTTGTCCAAAGTGGAGTCGACAAGACCTGTTGTAACGCCTAAGCATGCGTTGATGGCTTCGAGGACTTTGGCTCTTTCGACGTCTTGCGCGGCTATTCCTGATTGAGCTTGACAACCTTCGCCGCCTGCAGCGTAGCAGGAGAATGACGGGTGCAAGCTTGCGTCTGTGTCGTAAATAGTGGCTGCAAGGTTGAACGAACAGGTGCCTGTAATCATAGGCCTTTCTGTGAACCAACCTTTTGTAGCTGAGGGAAGTTCGCTTGCTCGATTTCCGTCTGCGACAAAATAAAGAGCGTTAATGAATGTGGCTTCAGAAGCGAAAACTTGAAAGACGTCGGCTAGAGGGATGGCTTGTAGAGAGTCGCTGTTTTCGCCACCCATGCCGATACTGTTTCTGAGTTCTTCGTCATCATCGGTATGGAATACAACTTTGTTTGGAATTTCTTCGTCGACGTATTTGCGGATGAACCATCCACAGTGATCGGGGTCCGGCGTTAAAGCGTGGCTTTGCCCGTCTTCGTAAATCATTGGCGTGGAACTGTTCCAAGTTGCGTTATCGGGCAAGAATACGTGAAGTTCACGGACTGTTTCTGCCCAAACGGTGGATAATCCTAACGCAATGATTGATGAGCCTACAATTCTAGTTAGTCTCATATGTTTCCTCCTTTGTATATAAATAATTTACTATGAAAATAAATTCTTTCAAAAAAGTTAGTTTGTTGTAAAAATCTGTTTTTATTCTGTTAATTGAAAATTAACGTACCGCCAAAGGCGGTCCGCGTATCATTGCTGTATCATATAAAGTATATGCAACATAGCGTTGCATTAAGACGAAAAAAAATCCGCGCTTTTCTCAAAGGCACGGATTTATGAATGATTGATTTAGATGAAAATTAGTCGTTGATCATGTGCTCGTAGAACTTACGGTACATGTCCTTTTCTTCGGTCTTGCGTACGGCAATTGCGTCTTGCGGATGGCGGTTGAGCATACCCGTAATCATCTGCGGGATGATGTAGCCCCATTCGTACTTGCTCTGCAACGGCAAGAAGAGTTCCTGAATGGCGTCGAGAACCGGGCGGAGGTCGTACTTCGGATTCTTGAGGAAACCGAGGAGGAGTTCCGTGGTGCAGTTGCCTGCGCCGCGGCCCATGCCGGACACGGAACCGTCGAGATAATCAACGTGGTTGATGATGGCCTGGATCGTGTTGGAGAAGGCGAGCTGCTGGTTGTTGTGGCCATGGAAGCCGAACTTCTTGTTCTTCACGATTCCCTTGTAGCGGGCGAGTTCCTTGTCGATGTCTTCTTGGTAGAAAGCGCCGAAGCTATCGACGAGGTAAAGCACGTCGGCGTGGCATTCTTCGTTGACCTGGTGGAGCGCTTCGTCGAGTTCCGGACCGCGGTCGCGGCTCACGGCCATGATGTTGAGCGTCGTTTCATAGCCCATGTCGTGGAAGGCGTTCACCATGCTGATGCCCTTGTCGATGTTCTTGACGTAGCTTGCCACGCGGAACATCTGGTACGGGCTTTCGGAAGCGGGCTTCACAGCGTCCATGTTGACGCGACCCACGTCGGCCATCACAGCCATCTTCATCTTGGAATCGATGCCGTCTTTGACCTTCCAGAGCAAATCATCGTCGCAGAACTTCCATGGACCATATTCCTTCGGGTCGAAAAGTTCAGGGGAGTTCTTGTAACCCATTTCCATGTAGTCTACGCCGGCTGCTGTGAGAAGGGTGTACAATCTACGCACGAATTCAAGAGAAAAATCGTGCTTGTTGACGAGGCCGCCATCGCGGATCGTGCAGTCGAGAACTTTAATTGTTTCGTAGTACATGTTTGTATCTTCTGTTTTTTGGTTATTGTAGTCTAAGACGTCGTTCTGAGCGATGGAATCGCGAAGAATCCAGTCATTTTTTCCTTGCCTCGCAAACATAGGTTTTGAAATTTGAATGGTCAATAAATTTTTTTAGGTTTCTGAAAAATAATTGTTATTTAACGTAAATTTTGCGTTAAAATGATGAGAAAAGGTCTTTTCACATTGATTTATGTGGATGCTTTGGGGGCGAAACCGCTCCGTTAAGAAGTTAATTGCTATAAAATCCCTTTAATAAATTGCAATTTCAGTTCGCTAGGAGAAGCCTTTCTGTAGGGCTAGAAGCGATTTATTTTATAATCTACGCTATAATTGCGTTGAATGTAACCCTTTGTCATTCCCGCGAAAGCGGGAATCTCCCTCTCGTATTAAAAGGAGATGCCCTCCCCATACGCGGATCATGACTACTAAGCAGCATAGCTGCAAGTAGTCAAAGACATTAAGTGGGGCATGACAGTTTTGCTTTGTCGTTCCATCTCGTATGAGGTTTATTTTACTTTTTTCCGTAGCACCGCGAATCTATATTTAGCACATGCGTATATATAAGCTTTCTCCGATTTTCTTGGCCGCGGTTCTTTTGAGCGCGGGCGTAGCCTCTGCTGACACGAAATTTTTCTACAACCAGGTAGGTTACGATGTCGGTCAGTCGATAACCGTTATTGTCAAGAGCGATAACCTTGCGGACGGCGCTGAATTTAGCGTGATGTCGAATGGCGCAGCCGTCAAGACGGGCAAACTTTCGGCAGGTTCAAATCCGGACAACTGGCTGAACAATGGCAAGTTTTACGTGGCGGACTTGACTGCCCTTGGCCTCACGGCGGGCAAGTACACCTTGCAGGTTTCCGAGAATGGCCAACCGCAAAATTCCGGCGAGTTTACGATTGAGGAAAATGCACTTGCAAAAAATACGCTTGCGACGGTTCTTGACTACTTCTACAATGACCGCGCGAACAATCCGACTGTCGAAGGTTGGGATAAGAGTTTGCCTGTGTACAAGTCCGATAAAAAGCTCGATGTGCATGGCGGCTGGTACGATGCTAGTGGCGATGTCAGCAAATACTTGAGCCATCTTTCTTATGCAAATTATTTGAATCCGCAACAGATTCCTTTGACCGTTTGGTCGCTTGCTTTTGCTTCGGAGCGCATTCCGAAATTGCTTTCTTCGACTTCAACCAAGGCGAAAACGGCGGACGAAGCCGCTTACGGTGCGGACTTCTTGGTGCGCATGCTCGACGAACAGGGCTTTTTCTACATGACCGTATTCGATAACTGGGGCAGTCCGTATTCGAGTCGCGAACTTTGTGCGTTCTCGGGTTCCGATGGAAAAAAATCGACGGATTACCAGACGGCCTTCCGCGAAGGTGGTGGCATGGCAATCGCAGCTTTGGCTACTGCCGCAAGACTCGGCCTTAAGGGTGACTTTACGAGCGAACAGTACCTCGCTGCGGCTGAAAAAGCTTTTGCACATTTGTCTGAAAAACAGAGCATTGGCGGCAATTGCGCTTATTGCGATGATGGCAAGGAAAATATTATTGACGACTACACGGCGCTTTTGGCGGCCACAGAACTTTTTGCAGCAAATCCAAAGCGCGAGTATATTGAAGCTGCTCGTAAACGTGCAAATCACCTGGCGGCTCGCGTTAGTGACGATGGCTATTTCTGGAGCGACGATGCTAAAACGCGTCCGTTCTGGCATGCGAGCGATGCTGGGCTTCCGCTAATTGCGCTTCTTCGTTTTTCCGAAGTTGAAAGCTCTATCAAGGGTGGTGAATTTGATGCGTGGATGTGTCTCGATTGCATTGGTTGCGGTTGCGTAAATTCGAATTTAGATGGAGCTTTCGATGCCATAAAATCTCACTACGAATGGCTTGTTAAAATTACGAATAAGGTTGATAATCCGTTCGGTTATGCCCGCCAAACTTACAAGACTCAGGATAAAATAAAAGATGGTTTCTTTATTCCGCACGATAACGAAAGTGGTTATTGGTGGCAGGGCGAAGACGCTCGCATTGCAAGCCTTTCGACTGCAATTTTGTATGCAAAGCAGGTTTTAGACGATAAAAACTTATATAAGGATGCGTCGAAATATGCTACGGATCAGATGGACTGGATCTTGGGCAAGAATCCGTATGGCACTTGCATGATGTATGGCAAGGGAATCAAGAATCCTGAAAAATACGATGGCCAGTCTGAATATGATGCAACGCTTGAAGGCGGTATTGCAAACGGCATTACCGGCAAGAATCAGGATGGTTCAGGCATTGCTTGGACGGATGATGGTGTTGCTGCAGTGGGCTTTGATTCCATGAAGGAATCTTGGCAGGTGTGGCGCTGGGATGAACAGTGGCTTCCGCATAGCACATGGTTCTTGATGGCGCTTGTGGAACGCTATGACGAGGTGACGAAATCCGTGAAATTTACTGTCGGGCTCCCGAAGAGTATCGCCGCTGCTAAGATTGGCGTGTCGCTTGTGGACAAAACGCTTTCGATGAACTTGTCGAAAGCGGCTGTCGGTAGTTCTGTCAAGATTTTGGATGTTCGCGGCAATGTGCAGATGCAAAAAGTTGTGCAATCCCGAAACGAGACGATGAATGTAAGCACGCTCAAAAGCGGTGTTTACCTTGTACAAATCGGCAGCATGCCCGCCAAGAAATTTATCGTGAAATAAGCTTTGTTGTTATGCAGGAAGATGTGGCCCCGGAATAAAAGCCATCAAGGCGAATGCTGCGAAAATGCTAGCATTTTCATAGCTGAGCCGAAGGACTTTGTACTTGTACAAATCCGGGGTGACAGGCTTCGCTTGCGTTTTGCTCTGTCATGCCGGACGTGTGCTCCTTGACTACTTGCAGCTTGCTGCTTAGTAGTCATGATCCGCGAATGGGGACGGCATCGCCATCTTGTTGCAGCTTTTAATTCGTGACTTTGAATTTCTTGGGGCCGGCGTAGGCTTGCTTTACAAGAATGTCTCGGCCTTCTTCCATGAGCTTCTTCGCTTGTTCGGCAAGTTTGTCATCATCTTTTTCCTTGATGACTTTTTCCAAGTGTTCCATTGCCGCATTTACATCAGCTTTTGTCTGGATGCGGAGCTCTGCAATGTCGAAGTGCGCACGGCGTAAAAGATTTTCGTCTTTTTCCTTGGTAATTCCTTTCTCGAGCAATGCAATTGCTGCTTCGGGGATGTTCTTTTGCTTTGCTGTTGCACCCCATTCAATCCATTGCGTACTCGGGAATTCTGCATAGCAGCCTGCGATTTTGTTTGCTGCGTCTTTTACATCTTGGAACTTGATGGGCTCTTCTTTTAACAGTGCTGTGAATCCGTATTGCAACAAGCGAACAGCGTTTTCGTTTTCGCCATTGTTTGCGGCTTCCAATCCTTTGCTGATCATGTTTCGGGTGCGTTCACCGGGGGCTACAGAATCTTCTGCTTTTTGTGCAACTGCTGTTGATTGTTGTGTGCTTTCTTCTACGCGATGAGGCATAAAGTAACCTGCAACTCCGCCCAAGGCAAAGAAAAACGGCGATTCTACGGCCACGGCGTTGAATATGCCGGGGTTCAAGAACCAGTCGATTGCCATACTTGCTACAAGTGCGAATTCCGAAATTTTGCAGATGTAAGAGGGAATGCTTCCTTTTTCTTTGTCAAACGTGTTGGCGCCGAGCAAAAAGCAGAGCATCAGGCTCACGCCCATATAACGTTCTGTAGCAAATTGTGCAAAGAACGACGTGTTTACGAGTAAATCGACAAAGAACCCGCTTATAATTGCAATCACGATTGCGTATGCATAAACGAATAACGCGTTCCAGCGCTTTTCGAGCTGCATCAACGTGAACATGAAAATGACAACGAAGAAAATAAAGGACCATATACTCGGGATTAGTAAACTGCAAGTGAGTAAACTTTCTGTGTTGCCACGACTCGGAATGTAAGCCCAACGATAACGGATAAATTTATCGGTGTACTTGTTAATCCACTTTTTGAGTTCCGCCTCGTATTGCTTGTCGGTGGGGAATGAGCCGTGCTCCGCGGCGTATTGCTCCTTTCCGCCTTGGTTTTCCCACCATTCGAGGAATTCGCCCTTCATTTCTTCGATGCGGTCCTCGATAATCGGGGTCGGGTTTTCGACTTTATAGCGTTCCTTGTAAAGCTCGAACTCTTGAGCCTTGATTTTTTCGTCGGGCGTGAGGCCTACGTTCTTAAATTCCTGGGCACGTTCCTCTAGCCACCACTTGTCGAAAGATTCTTGGATGTCTTTTTCTTGACGCAACTGCTGGATCTTGGGGTCGAGCGTTGTCTCGAAGTTGAAAACACCAATGGCAATAATCGCCACGAATGTCAGATAGTGGTGGATCTTGAAAAAACGGAACGGTTTTAGAATTAGGCTCAATATTTTCTTCATACTAACGAATATAAACAAATCGTTAGTCGATAGTTAAGCAAGGGGCCTAAATGGGGGCAAAAGATGTGTTAAAATGTACGTTTGCCGTATTCGTTCAGCTGATTCCACAAGAAATCGGTGTTCACGTCGCGGTAGCCGAGGGTGTTCACCTCTTCGCGGAGCTTATGGGCGAGGGCGAACAAGTTGGGGCTCTTTTTCATGCGTTCGCTGGCATCGAAAGTGGTGAGCGCGTCAATCCAATCATGGATTTCCGGGAAACGGGGGTCGTTGAATACGTTTTCGCGGCCGTTCTCGATATATTCCATGTAGCGCTTGGTGATCAGGCGGCCTTCTTCGGTGTAAATGTCCTTGGCCTTGGGATAGAGTTTTACCCCGGTTAGGTATTCGTGCATGACGGCACCAAAGCTAAAGTAGTCGACCGCGTAGGAAATGTTTTCGCTGGATTGTGCAAGTTCCGGGGCGCTGTAGCTTGGCGAGAACAGTCCACCGCCTTCGGTGACTGTTTCACGCATTTTAGCTTGGGCGTAGCCGAAGTCGCAAAGTAAAATCTTGTGGTTGTTCTTGTGCGCGGGGTTTTGGCAAAGGAGCAAGTTCTTGGGCTTGATGTCCTTATGCACAATTTGATAGTAATGGAGCTGGCTGATAGTATTGGCGAGGTAGGCTATTTGAGCTACTCGCTTTACGACTTCTTCTTCGGTGAGCTTGGGCTTGATGACCCTGTCGAGGGAGCATCCCTTGATAAATTCCAGCTTGAGGTATGGGTGGCGGCCTGCGATGCCTCCGCCAAAAGTTTGTACTACGCCTTCGATATTTGTAGCGCGGATAAGGTTGTTGATGCGGATTTCGTCCTGAAATGCGCTCAAGAGCATGTTCAGGCGGTGCAGGCGGTTCTTACCGGGAGATGCCCAGTATTTGCAAATCTTTACGACGATTTCTTTTTCGTCATAGCGTTTTTCGTCGCGCGGGTGCTGGATCCAAAGTTTGGCGCGGTATAGCTGGTTCGTGCCTTCGAGTGAAAGCGGTTCGATGAGC
Source organism: Fibrobacter sp. UWB11 (assembly GCF_900143015.1). Classification (NCBI taxonomy): domain Bacteria; kingdom Pseudomonadati; phylum Fibrobacterota; class Fibrobacteria; order Fibrobacterales; family Fibrobacteraceae; genus Fibrobacter; species Fibrobacter sp. UWB11. Next base: position 121,768 of record NZ_FSRT01000004.1, read on the forward strand.
TCGATTCGCTCGGCGTTGCCGTTGTGCTTAAAGTCCGGGTTATGGTCAAACCACCGCTGGTATTCTGCCATGGTGTAGTTTGGGCGTAACGCTAAATTGCGTGCCACCCTGTCCATCATTTCTGCCAAATTGTTCCAGAACATACAGAAAATTTAATAAAAAAGAAGATGCCCGCTCAGTGGCGGGCATGACATTATAGTGTCGTCATCCTGAACGAAGTGAAAGATTCAGTTAAGTCTTGTTCAGGATTGCGGTATTTTACTTCTTGTTTTTCGAGTCTTCTTCGGCGTGAGTGCGGGCGAATGTGACCTGCCCTTCGCTCTGTTCTTCGAGTCTGGACGTGATGAAGTCGTAGGCTTCGTCGACCGTGTCGCAGAACTTGAAGAGCTTGAGGTCTTCGGGGTTGATCATGCCCGTTTCTGCAAAGAATTCCCAGTTGAGGGCTTTCTTCCAGAAATTGGAATCGAAGATGACGACTGGCATTTGCTGTGCGTACTTATCGGTCTGGATAAGCGTGAGCATTTCGAAGGCTTCGTCGAGTGTGCCGAATCCGCCTGGGAAAATCACCAACGCACGGGCCATGCGCAAGAACCAGTATTTACGAATAAAGAAATAGCGGAACTGGAGGTTCAGTTCATCGTCGATGTAAGGGTTGCAATGTTGTTCGAACGGTAACTTGATGTTCAAGCCAACCGAAGGCGTTCCCACGTCCGAGGCGCCGCGGTTGCCTGCTTCCATGATGCCCGGACCGCCGCCAGTCATGATGGCGTAGCCGTGGTGACGCTTGTTGATCCACTTGCCGAGCTTGGCGGCAAGTTCACGAGCCGCGTTGTAGGAATCTGCCACTTTGGAGAGTCGGTCTAAGCGGGCAAGTTCCTTTTTGTCTTTGCAACCTTTACGGCGTTTTTTGATCTCGTCGGGCGGGAGAGTACGTGCCGAACCAAAGAATACGATAGAATTCTTTATGTCTTCTTGATCAAAAATCTGTGCAGGTTGGAAAAATTCAGAAAGGAATCGAATGGGGCGTGCTGCATCGCTTTCCAAAAATTCGGCATTGTGGTATGCCATTTGACCCGGAATCGGGTGGACTTTTTTCGGTGCCATAATAAACCTCTTTTTCGTTATATAGAGAATAATATACGATAAAATGGCTTTAGAGGCGAAAAAATAAAGTTTTTATCATCTTACTTGGAGTAACATTTATATATTAGGAGTATGCTAGTAAAAATGTGGACAGATAATTTTGTCATTACGGGCGAGATTGACACGCTGCGTGACGAACGTCTCACGGACTACATCCGTGAAAATAAGGATTTTATCGCAGTGACTCAAGTACGCGTTTGCGACAGGAATGAGAAGGACCTGTTCCGTACGCACTTCTTGAATGTCAGTACGAACCACATTGAAATAATTTTGCCGGCGGAATAAATGCCGGTTACCATTCAATGGCAATTTTCGCGACGAGGAATCGTCGTGCGATGTCGTCTGTTTTCGTCGGGTCAATATCGATACCGAGTAGTCCGGCGAGAATGACGAACGGGCTTGCGGTGGCGCCTTGGTTATTGCACATGACGCGCATGTAGATGGTGCCATCCTTAATTTCTAGCCCGCTAACCAATTCATTCAAATTCATCTGCTGACCGCGGTGGTTCGTCATAATTGGCAACTGCTTCTGTTCGAACTTTTGCATGAGGTCGGCAGGGATGTTTTCGGGCGTGTGGCGGTAAACGATTGCTTTCGGGAAATGCTTCGAGAGCTTTTCCTTGAGCGGTTCGATGTCCACGATTTCCATGCCGTGTGGGAACGGTGCGCTCAGCATTTCGATGGTCTTTTGTTTGCCTTCGGCGGAGATGTCGAGCGGCTGCAGCAATTCGACACTGATGATTTCGCAATAAGTTTCGAGCCCGAGCGGGAGTGCGCCCATGTTCACGATACGTGGCTTGGGGCTAAAGCCTTCGCTGAACTTGACGGGGATGCCTGCACAGATAAACGTGCGCTCGAAGAACGAGATCATGTTGTGGTGCGGCAGGAATCGGCTGATGCCAGTCTTCTTGAATGTGATCTTGTAACCGTAGCTGACCTTTTGGCTCGGGCGACGGTCGGCAACGAGCTTCTTGATTTCTTCGGGAGTGCGGCTGGGCGCCTTGTGGCGCACGGGATCGTCCGCGAGGACGATTTCCTGGCCAAAGCCAGGAATGCCGCACTTCTGGCAGTCGCCCCATTTGCAGTTCGGCACTGGAGCGGATGTCGGATCGAAAGCTTTTTCCCATTCGCGGCGCAGGTACTGCTTGGACGTGCCTGCGTGGATAAAGTCCCATGGGAACACTTCATCCTTTTCGCGTTCGCGGTAGACCCAAGAGGTATCGTAGCCGCATTCTTCCCAAACCTGTAGCCACTTGTCAAAGTCAAAACGGTAACTATCGCTTTCGAAAATGATGCCCTTCTTGTAGGCGGCATAGATGACCGGTCCGAGGGAGCGGTCACCGCGGCTGTAAACAGCCTCGAGGAAACTTGTTTCCCAAGCGGCCCAGTTGATTTTCACATTCGGGTGCTTGTAGAATTTTTCGCGCACATAACGGATGTGACCGAGCGCCGTTTCTTTGTCCATAAACGGAGCCCATTGCAGGCCCGTGAACGATTTCGGGATGAGAATGCCGATTGAAACTGCGATTTGGATGCCGCGGTTGTACTTGCGACCAATCTTTACGAGATTGAAAATGAGCTCGCAGAATGCCTGCATGTCATCCAGGTTTTCGGTCGGGAACCCAATCATCGTGTAAAGCTTGATTTTGTTGAATCCGCTGGAGAACGCATGTTCGGCGGCATCATACATGTCCTGGTCGCTGATGGTCTTGTTGATCATCTTGCGGATGCGTTCGGAACCAGTTTCGGGGGCGAACGTGGCGCTGCGACCGCCCTTGAGCGCTGCAACCTTTTCAGCAAGACTTTGTCCAAAACTGTTGACGCGAATGCTCGGGAGGCTTACATCTACGTTGTCGTAGAATGGGTCGTCGATGATGGAATCGGTGAGTGCTTCAACCGGCTTGTAGTCGGCGGTAGAAAGCGACAAAAGCCCAAGCTCGCGTTCGCCTGTCGCCTTGATGCCCGCTTTGGCAATGTCCAAAACATCGTCCGGATTGAGTTCGCGGCATGGTCTGTACCAAATGCCGGCTTGGCAGAAACGGCAACCCTGCGCACAACCGCGCATCACTTCCACGCTAAAGCGGTTGTGGACAAGTTGCATATTTGCAATCAAGTTCTTGATGGGGTAGTCTTTCGGGTCGAGATACGGGATAAATTGACGGCGGACACCGTTCGTGTGCTCGTAAGAGCCTTTAGCGGGCTCTTTCGGAACGATAACTCCATATTCGTTTTTTACAACTTCACGGAGGCTCGGTACATACACCCCATCTATTTTAGATAAATTCTCTAGAATCTCGGAACGCTTGAGACCAGCCTTGCGCCCTTCGCCCACACAACGTACAAATTCAACAATCAGCTTTTCGCCATCGCCAATCATGAACGCGTCAAAGAAGTCGGCTACCGGTTCCGGGTTCCCCATGGCGGGGCCGCCCGAAACAACGATCGGGTCGCTCTCGGCACGGTCTTTTTGCCATGCCGGAATCCCCGCCAGTTCAAGTACGTACGGGACGTTCGTAAAATTCAGTTCGGTCTGGAGTGTAAGCCCTACGACCTCGTAATCCTTGACAGCCGTATAGCTTGCATGCGTGTAAAGCGGGATGTCGTACTTTTTCATCTCGGCGGCCATGTCGTCCCACGGAGCAAAGGCAACTTCGCAAAGCAGGTCCGGTTCGCGGTTGAGAACGTGGTACAATATGCGCAGCCCGTTGTTGCTCATGCCGATTTCGTAAGTGTCCGGGAACACGAACGCCATGCGTGCAAGCATTTTGCTATGGTCTTTGATGACGCTATTTGCTTCGCCGCCCATGTAACGGGCGGGGCTTTCTACGGCGGGGAGTGCAAGAGCAAGTTTTTCAAGGATTGTCATGTAATTAAATATAGAATTAAGGAACCAAGACTTGTAATAATCTCTGGAATCGTGTTACTATATAAAATAGGGTGTTTTGCAGATTCCCTTATAGCCATACTACATAACATTTTAATATTATTTGTGTCATGAATATCGTTAAATATATCTTTTGGTTGGTCGCCTTTTTGATGGGCGTTATTGCTGCATATGTAGTCCCCGAAGAGACTATGTCTTCTGGGGCGAAGTTTGTGTTTGTTGGCGCCTGGGGCGCTGTGCTCGGCTTCGTGTTCTACACCGTCTGCCGCAGGCAGATAGAAGCAATCGAAAACGATTTTAACGAGGTGCTGAACAAGCCGCAGCCGAAGGACACTCAGTTTGTGTCGGTCCGCCTGCAAGAAGAAAAGAACAATTCGCTCCCGCCGGGCGCCATCCCGGCCGCCGAGGCTCTCAAGCAGCCAGTGCCGGCCTCGATTAAAAAGCTCGATACGGCAGCCCTCAAGGTTGGATTCCCGCTCGAACCCTGGAATGCCTTCAAAACGAGTGTCTTGCGCAACCGTCCGTTCACCGAAGTTATCGATGCCATGCAAAAACTTATGCCGGAACTCTTCCCGAATGCATCCGGCGTGCTTTATATGTACGGTGGCGTTCAGACGGAACTCTCGCAGATTTTCCGCTTTGGCCCGAACGTCATTAGCGACGAAACGGTGACCCCTGCTGAATGTGCTAGCTTTAATGCCGGCGACATTGTTTTGACCGATTACAACTCTCCTGAAGTTCCTAGTGGCTGCACCCACTTGCACCACCGCCCGAAGGGCATTGCCGTGTGCTGCCCGATTGAAGGTCTCGAAGAACACTTTGGCATTTTGACGCTCCAGGTCGATAAACTCCCCGAAAACGAAACCAAGGAATACTGGCAGGCCAAGGTGAGCATCGTTGCTGCCGCGTTTGGTCTCTATGTGGCCAATCAGGACCTGAGCATGCGCTTTGAACAGCACAGCATCCGCGACTTGCTGACCGGTCTTTTTAACAAACGTTATATGGAAGAATCGCTCAACCGCGAAATCACTGCCGCCGTGCGCCACAAGTCGCCCATTGGCATTGCCATGCTTTACCCGGATGCAATCCCTGCCGTGCAGAACAAACAGGGCCGCCACGCCGTGGAACAGCTCTTCTGGGAACTCGGACAGCGCTTGCCGAGCTACATTCGCGGCGAAGATATTCCGTGCCGCTATTCCGATGACGTGTTCTGCGTGATTATGCCGGGTGCCGACCTCAATATTACAAGGAACCGCGCCGAGCGCATCCGCAACGAAATCTCGCAGCTCCAGATTGCCTACGGCGAGGGCATTCTTGCCACAACGCTTAGCATGGGCGTAGCCGTGATGCCGACCCACGCAAACGATGCCGGCTCGCTTATCTACACCGCCGAAGCCTCGCTCCACATGGCCATGCAGGCTGGCGGAAACCGCGTAGTGATTGCGGACTCGTTGATGAAGAAGTAAGGCTTTTAAAAAGAACCTTTGATAAAGGACTTCCTGTTGGGGAAGTCCTTTTTATATATAGTATTGATTTCTTGCACGGTCTGTCGCTTTGGATTGTAGCCTTTCTTGCTGGCGGAGAACTAGTTTTTTAGGGTTAATCGTACTGAAAGTAAAGGTTTGTTAACGAAAATTGCTGGGAGAGACGTGACAAAAGTCACAAAATTGGCATTTATATTCCAATTTGGAATATAAAAAACAGATGAAAATCCCTTTTCCGTAAAAAATTATCTATATATACTTCATCGGAAAGTTCGGTTAATATTTGCGAATTTTTGCGAAAAACGGCACTTTTGCTGACAAATAAACTAAGTCATGACACAAATGTGACAAAAGTTTGACAAAAGTATTGCTTTTCGAAAAAAAAGTGGATATATTACTGAATGTAAACGAGCAATAACGCTCAAACAAAGAATGTGTAACTAAAACAAGGAGATACACTATGAAGAAGCAAGGTTTTACCCTTATTGAATTGATGGTCGTGATTGTTATCATGGGCATCCTCGCCGCAGTCGCAGTTCCGAAACTCTTCGGTATGATTGCTAAGTCCAAGGCATCTGAAGTCGGTCCGGCAGCTGGAACCTACGTGAAGTTGCAGCAGGCATACTTCTCTGAAGCAAACATGGCTGGTGGCTGGCAGTTGATCGGTTACATGGCTCCGGGTAACAATAGCG